>DASXYJ010000253.1:0-26095 GCA_036502565.1 Gammaproteobacteria bacterium | reverse complement strand
CGGACTACGGCATCATCTACCTCGCCATCACCGGCGACAGCGTGCCGCTCACCCAGCTGGATGAGTTCGCTGAGACCCGCGTGGCCGAGCAGCTCTCGCAGATCAACGGCGTGGCGCAGGTGCTGGTGTTCGGGTCCTACCAGTACGCGGCGCGCATCAACGTCAACCCTTACGCGCTCTCGGCGCGCGGCCTGTCCCTGGACCAGCTCACCACCGCCATCCAGGCCAACAACACCAACCTCCCCTCCGGCACCCTCTACGGCAGCAACCATACCTACACGGTGCAGAGCGACGGGCAGCTCAAGGACGCCGCCGCCTACAACCAGATGATCGTGGCCTACCAGAACGGTGCGCCGGTGCACCTCTCGGACGTGGCCACCGCTATCGACGGCGTGCAGCAGGACAAGCAGCTCACGACCTTCTCCGACGCCGCCGATGACCAGGGCCGCATGCGCCCGGCGGTGGTGCTGGCGGTGAAGCGCCAACCGGGCGCCAACACCGTGGCGGTCACCGACCAGGTCGAGGCGATGCTGCCGGAGCTCACCAAGGCGGCGCCCGGCGACGCCGTCATACACGTGCTCTACAATCGTGCCGCCTTCATCAAGGGCTCCATCGGTGACGTCCGCACCACCCTGCTGCTGGCCATCGTGCTGGTGGTGGGCGTGATCTTCCTGTTCCTGCGCAACTTGCGCGCCACGCTCATCAGCGCGCTGGCACTGCCCACCTCCGTGATCGGCACCTTCGCCATCATGAAGCTGGCGGGCTTCAGCCTCGATAACCTGTCGCTCATGGCCTTGACGCTTGCGGTGGGCTTCGTGGTGGACGATGCCATCGTGGTGCTGGAGAACATCGTACGCTTCCGCGAGCACGGTGAACCCAGCATGCGCGCCGCGCTGCTCGGCAGCCAGGAGATCGGCTTCACCGTGGTGTCCATGACCCTGTCGCTGGTGGCGGTGTTCATCCCCATCCTGTTCATGGGCGGCATCGTGGGCCGGCTGTTCAGCGAGTTCGCCATGACGGTGGGCATCGCCATCCTCATCTCCGGCTGCGTGTCGCTGACCCTCACGCCCATGCTCTGCTCGCGCTTCCTCAAGGACAGCGAGCGCCACGGGAAGCTCTACAACGTCCTGGAGAAGGGCTTCGACGACCTGCGCGACGGCTACCGGCTGGGACTCACCTGGGCGGTGGACCATTGGCGCAGCATGCTGGGGGTCGGCGGCCTGATCCTGGTCCTCACCTTCGTGCTGTTCGCGCTGGTACCCAAGGGCTTCATCCCCAGCGAGGACACGGGCCAAGTGCTGGCCAACACCCAGGCTCCCGAGGGCATCACCTTCGACCAGCTGAACGGCATGGAACAGCAGGTCGCCAAGATCGTGCAGCAGAACCCCGGGGTACAGGCGCTCATGTCCAGCGCCGGCCAGGGCTTCGGCGGCAGCAGCGGCACCAACGTAGGCCGCCTGTTCATCGGCTTGAAACCCATGCATGACCGCAAGAAGGCCGACGACATCCTGGAGGAGCTGCGCCAGGCGGTGGCGCCGGTACATGACATGCAGGTGTACTTCCAGAACCCGCCGGCCATCAACGTCGGTTCCATCGGCAGCAATGCCCAGTACCAGTTCGTGCTGCAGGGCCCCGACATCCAGACCCTCTACACCGCGGCGCCGAAGTTCGAGCGCGACCTCAACAAGATACCTGGCCTCCAGGATGTGAGCTCGGACTTGCAGCTCGACAACCCCGAGATCAACGTCAACATCAACCGTGAGGCCGCTTCCAGCCTCGGGGTGAGCGCCGAGCAGGTGCAATCGGTCCTGAACGCCGCTTATGGAGGCCAGCAGGTCTCCACCATCTACGGCCCCACCAACGAGTACTGGGTGATGCTGCAGCTGGCGCCGCAGTACCAGACCGACGTGGGGGCTTTGGATGCGCTGTATGTGCGCGGCTCCAGCAACAACCTGGTGCCGCTGCGGGCGGTGGCGGACATCACCCAGGGCGTGGGGCCGCTGCAGGTGAGCCATTACGCCCAGCTGCCGGCGGTGACCCTGTCCTTCAACTTGGCGCCGGGCCTGTCCCTGGGCGACGTGACGTCCAAGATCGAGACCTTGGCGTCGAATACGCTGCCCTCTGATGTCACCGGCAGCTTCGCCGGCAACGCCCAGACCTTCAAGCAATCCATGGTGGACCTGCCGATCCTGCTGCTGGTGACCATCCTGGTCATCTACATGGTGCTGGCGATCCTCTACGAGCATTTCATCCACCCCATCACCATCCTCACGGCGCTGCCGCTGGCCATGGTGGGGGCATTGCTGTCGCTGCTGCTGTTCGGCGAGGAGCTGAATATCTTCAGCTTCGTGGGCCTCATCATGCTGGTGGGCCTGGTCAAGAAGAACGGCATCATCATGGTGGACTTCGCCCTGCAGATCCGCCGCGAGAAGGGCCTCTCGGCCCGCGACGCCATCATCGAGGCCTGCCTGGTGCGCTTCCGCCCCATCATGATGACCACCATGGCCGCGATCCTCGGCACCCTCCCCATCGCCCTGGGCTTCGGCATGGGCGCCGAAGCCCGCCGCGGCCTGGGCATCGCCACCGTTGGCGGCCTCATCTTCTCCCAGATGCTGACCCTGTTCCTGACCCCCGCCTTCTACGTTGCCATGGAACATCTCTCGGCCAAACTCGGTAGAGCAGGTGATGTGGATTTGAACGCGGAACCCGCCGAGCCGCATCATCAACCCGGCCATCAATGAGAGGGATGACGAATGCATAAGCAGAACAACGTACAGATTGCGTCCAATCTGGAAGGCTACGTGGAACGCCCCAGCGGCAGCGGCCCCTTCCCCGGGGTGCTGGTCATCATGGAAGCCTTCGGCATCACCGGGCATATCCAGAACGTCTGCAAGCGCCTGGCCAAGGCCGGTTTCGTGGCCCTGGCCCCGGACCACTTCCATGGCGAAGTGATCCCTTATGGCTCACCGATGGACAAGATCCTCGACAAGCTGAAGAGCCTGAAGGATGAGCAGCTGGTGAAGGAAGTGGGCCAATCCCTGGACTGGTTCGACCAGCAGAAGGACGTGAAGAAGAGCGCCCACGGCATCATCGGCTTCTGCATGGGCGGGCGCCTGGCCTTCCTGTCCAACTGCCGCTTCCCCAGCCGCGTGCAGGCCTGCGTGAGCTTCTACGGCGGCGCCATCGCCCCGGGCGTGAGCCCGGACCGCTTCGGCCGTATCCCGCCCATCGGCGAGGCTGACAAGATGCAGGCGCCCCTGTTCTTAGGGTACGGCGCCGACGACCAGGGCATCCCGGGCGACGAGCACGCGCGCATCGCCAAGACCCTCACGGACTTCAAGAAGCGCTACGTGTTGTCGGTGTATCCGGGTGCCGGTCACGCCTTCCTCTGCGAAGAGCGGAAGGACTATGCGCCGAAGGTGGAACCGATCGCCTGGCGGGAAAGCATCGAGTTCCTGCAAGCGAATCTGGGCTGACCATCCCTGGTAGGCCTTACGGCCCAGCCGTCCCTGGCTGGGCGTTCGTCGCTTCGCGACTCACCTTCGGGGTCTGCGCCGGATCCCAACCCCCGCCTAAGGCCTCCACCAACGCGACGCTGGCGATGAGCCGGTTGGCACGGATGGTGAAAGCCGTCTGCTGCTCGTTCAGCTCCGTGGTCTCCGCCACCACCACGTTGGTGTAGGCCACGATGCCCGCCTGGTATTGGTTGCGGGCGATGCGGCTGGCATTCTTGGCCGCGGTCAGCGCCTGGTCCTGCACCTCCGCCTCCCGCTCCAGCTCCCTCAGGGTGGCGAGCTGGTCTTCCACCTGCTGGAAGGCCGAGAGCGCCGTCTGCCGATACTCCGCCACGGTCTGGTCATAGGCCGCCTCCGCCTGCTTTACCTGGGCGTGGGTGGCGCCGAAGCTGAACAGGTTGCCCGCCAGCTCCGCCCCCACCGCCCAGACGCGGTTGGGCGCGGAGATGAGGTCATGCATCACCGAAGCCTCGAAACCGTCGCTGGCCGAGATGGTGAGGTCAGGGAAGTAGCCGCCCTCGGCGATGCCGATCCCGGCATTGGCGGCGGCCATGCCCCGTTCTGCCGAGACCACATCCGGGCGGCGCTCCAGCAGCGTCGAGGGCGTGTCGGTTGGCAGCACCGGCACCGTGAGGCTGGCCTTGGGCGGAAGGGACTGGATCTCGAGTTCGGAGGGCGGCTTGCCCGCCAACACCGCGATGGCGTGCTCCATCAACTTGCGCTGCAGGCGCACGTTGATAGCCTGGGCCTGGGCCGCTTCCAACTGCGATTCCGCCGAGGCCACGTCCGCCTCCGAGACGATGCCCGCCTGATATTGGTTCTGGGTGATCTGCAGCGAGGCCTGATAGGCGCTCACGGTCTCGTCCAGCATCAGCGCCTGCTCGTCGTCGATGCGCAGCTGGAAGTAGTCGGTGGCGAGGGAGGCCTGGGCCGAGAGCCTGGCGCCGGCGAGATCGGCGGCGCTGGCCTCCGCGTGGGCCACATCGCTCTCCACCTGGCGGCGCACCTTGCCCCAGATGTCAGGCACCCAGGAGGCGCCGAGCGAGACTGAATACTGGTCGTTGATGCGTCCGCCGGTACCGGTGTTGCCGGTGATGGCGCTGTTGGAGATGGAGGCGCCGCGACTGCGGGTGCGGTCCAGGCTGTAGTTGAGGTTCGGGAAATAGCTGGCACGGGCCTCGTCCACCAGGGCCTCGGCCTGGCGGAACGCCGCCTCCGCCGCCCTCAGGTTCTGGTTGTTCACTTCCACCTGGGCTTCGAGGTCGTCCAACACCGGATCGTCGTAGATCTTCCACCACTGGCCGCTGTCGGGCATGGCCGTCAGCGCCGCCGGCTTCCAGCCGGATTGTTCCTTGAAGGCCTGCGGCGTCGCCACGTCCGGCTTCTTGTAGCTGGGGCCGATGGCGCAGCCGCACAGGGAGACGAGCAGCAGGCTGCTGATGGCGGCACGCAGGTTCATGGACGGGACTCCGGGGAAGGCTCCGGGTTCACGAAGCCGGGCTTGTGGCGGCGCCACACTTCACCGCACCAATGGCTGAAGCGGTCGAGATAGAGATAGATGACCGGCGTGGTGTAGAGGGTCAGCACCTGGCTCACCAAGAGGCCGCCCACGATGGATAACCCCAGGGGCCGGCGCAGCTCAGACCCCTCGCCACTGCCGAAGGCCAGCGGCAAGGCGCCCAGCATGGCGGCGAGCGTGGTCATCATGATGGGCCGGAAGCGCAGCAGGCAGGCCTGGCGGATGGCCTCCTGGGACGAGGCGCCGTCGCGACGCTCCGCGATGAGCGCGAAGTCGATCATCATGATGGCGTTCTTCTTCACGATGCCGATCAGGAGCACCACGCCGATGAGTGAGATGATGGTGAACTGCTCGCCGAAGATGATCAGCGCCAGCACCGCCCCCACGCCCGCCGAGGGCAGCGTGGAGAGGATGGTGATGGGGTGGATGTAGCTCTCGTAGAGGATGCCGAGCACGATGTAGACCGTCACCAGCGCCGCCAGGATAAGCCAGGGCTCGCTGGAGAGGGACTGCTGGAACACCAGGGCCGTGCCGGCGGAGCTGCCGCTGATGGAGCTGGGCATGCCGATGCGCACCTGGGTCTCCTGGATGGCCTTGAGTGCCTCGCCCAGGGAGCCGCCCGGCGGCAGGCTGAAGGCGATGGTGTCGGCGGCGAACATGCCCTGGTGGTTCACGGACAGCGGCGCGTTGCCGGGTTCGTAGAGGCTGAATGCCGCCAAGGGCACCATGGTCTCCATGCGGGTGCTCACGGCGGAGCCGGTGGAGGCACCGCCCCGGGCGGTGTTGGCGAGGGCGTTGGTGCGCTGGTTGCTCACGGCGTTGTCGGTGGAGGCGCCGGCGGTGCCGAGGGTGGTGGCCAGGGCGTTGGTGGACTGGGTGCCGGAGATGGCGCCGCCGGAGGTGCTGACCCAAAGCTGGTCCAGGATCGACGGGCTCTGCAGGTACTTGGGATCCACCTCCATCACCACGTGGTACTGGTTCAGCGCGTTGTAGATGGTGGAGACCTGGCGCTGGCCGAAGGCATCGTAGAGGGTGTTGTCGATGCCGCCCATGCTCAGTCCCAGCCTGGCAACGCTGTTGCGGTCGATGACCAGGTGCGTCTCCAGGCCCTGGGCCTGCAGGTCCGAGTTCACGTCCGTGAGCTGCGGGACGTCAGCCAAGGCCGTGGTGAGCTTGGGCGTCCATTCGTAGAGCGCATCCAAGTCGTCGCTCTGCAGGGTGTACTGGTAGGTGGAGTTGCCCTGGCGCCCGCCGGCGCGTACGTCCGAGGCGGCCTGGAAGAAGATGCGCGCCCCTACCATGTTGGCGGTCTCGGCCCTGAGGCGCGCCACCACCGAGTCGATGTCCACGCCATGGCGTTCGGAGGCGGGCTTCAGCGAGACGAACATGAAGCCGCCGTTGGTCTGGCCGCCGCCGGTGAAGCCCGCCACCGTGTCCACCGCTGGGTCCTTCTGCACGATGTCCATGAGCTGGGTGAGCTTGCCGCGCATGGCCTGGAAGGAGATGCTCTGGTCCGCCTGGATGCCGCCCACCAGGCGCCCGGTGTCCTCTTGGGGGATGAAGCCCTTCGGCACCACCGCGAACAGCACCACGTTGAGGCACAGGGTCACCAGCAGGATGACCAGGATGGTCCGCGGATGCTCCAGCGCCCATTCCAGGCTGTCCCGGTACCAGCCGAGTGCCGTATCGAAACCGCGCGCGCAGGCCTGGGAGATGCGTCCCGGCCGGTGCTCGCGCCGCAGCAGCCGCGCGCACATCATCGGCGTGGTGGTGAGGGAGATGATCGGCGACACCAGCACCGCTGCCGAGAGGGTCATGCCGAACTCCCGGAAGAAGCGCCCCACGATGCCGCCCATGAGCAGGATGGGCAGGAACACCGCCACCAGCGACACGCTGATGGAGAACACCGTGAAGCCCACCTCGCGCACGCCCAGGAGCGCCGCCTGCATACGCGGCATGCCCGCCTCCACGTGGCGGGCGATGTTCTCCATCACCACGATGGCGTCGTCCACCACGAAGCCGGTGGCGACCGTCAGAGCCATCAAAGACAGGTTGTCGAGGGTGAAGCCCAAGAGATACATGATGCCGAAGGTGCCGATCAGCGACACCGGCACCGCCACCACCGGGATCAGCATGGCGTGGCGGTCCCGGAGGAACAGCAGCACCACCAGGCACACCAGGATCACGGCGATGGTGAGGGTGATCTCGATGTCGCGCAGCGAGGTGAGGATGGTGCCGCTGCGATCCGAGGCGATGGCGATGTCCACGTCCGGCGGCAGCGAGGCATGCAGCTGCGGCAGCAGCGCCTTCACCCGCGCGATGGTGTCGATGATGTTGGCGCCGGGCTCCCGGTTCAGGATCACCAATACCGAGGGGCGGCCGCCGAACAAGCCCTGGTTGTGCAGGTCCTCGACGCCGTCCTCCACGCTGGCCACGTCCGAGAGGTGCACCGCGGCGCCATCGCGGTAGGCGATCACCAGTGCGCGGTATTGCTCCGCGTGGGTGGCCTGGTCGTTGCTGTAGAGCTGGAAGCTGCGTCCCTGCTCGTCCAGCACGCCCTTGGGGCTGTTGGCGTTGGCGGCGGCCAGGGACGCCCGCACGTCCTCCAGGCCGATGCCGTACTTGAATAGCGCATTAGGGTCGAGCTCCACCCGCACCGCCGGCAGGGAACTGCCGCTCACGCTCACCTGGCCGATGCCCTTCACCTGGGAGAGCTGCTGCTCCATCACCGTGTAGGCGGCGTCGTAGAGCTGCCCCGGCGTCAGGGTCTTGGAGGTGAGCGCCAGGATCAGGATGGGCTGGTCCGCCGGGTTCACCTTGCGATAGGTGGGGTTGCTCTTGAGGGCCGCCGGCAGGTCGGCGCGGGCGGCATTGATGGCCGCCTGCACGTCCCGGGCGGCGCCATCGATGTCCCGGCCCAAGTCGAACTGCAGGGTGATACGGGAGGAACCCACGGAGCTGGAAGACGTGATCTCGGTGAGGTCGGCGATGGTGCCGAGATGCCGCTCCAGGGGTGTCGCTACCGAGGAGGCCATGGTCTCGGGGCTGGCGCCGGGCAGGCTCGCGGATACGGAGATGGTGGGGAAATCCACCTGGGGCAGCGGCGCCACCGGTAGCAGCAGGAAACCCACCACCCCTGCCAGCAACACCCCCGCCGTCAGCAGCGTGGTGGCCACTGGGCGCTTCACGAAGGGAGCGTAGATGTTCATGCCTCTTTCGCTGCCGGGAAGCGCTTGCGCCAACGCTGCGCCAGCTCATCGAAATAGAGGTAGATGACCGGCGTGGTGAAGAGGGTCAGGAGCTGGCTCACCAGCAAGCCGCCCACGATGCTGACGCCGAGCGGATGACGCAGTTCCGAACCGGTGCCGCGGCCCAGCATCAGGGGCAGCGCGCTCAGGAGCGCCGCCATGGTGGTCATGAGGATGGGCCGGAAGCGCAACAGGCAAGCCTGATAGATGGCATCCCGCGGCGACATGCCCTGGTTGCGCTCCGCATCCAGGGCGAAGTCGATCATCATGATGGCGTTCTTCTTCACGATGCCGATCAGCAGGATGATGCCGATGATGGACACCACGCCCAGGTCGCTGCCATCGATGAGCAGGGCCAGGAGCGCACCCACGCCCGCGGAGGGCAGCGTGGAGAGGATGGTGATGGGGTGGATGTAGCTCTCGTAGAGCACCCCCAGCACGATGTACACGCAGAAGATGGCCGCCAGGATCAGCAGCAGCTCGTTGCCCAGCGAGGCCCGGAACGCCAGGGCCGCGCCCTTGAAGCTGGTGAAGACGCTGCTCGGCATGCCGATGTCCTTCTCCACCTGCTCCACCTGGTCCACGGCCTTGCCCAGGGACGCGCCTTCCGCGAGGTTGAAGGACACGGTGCTGGAGGGGAATTGGCCCAGGTGGTCGATCTGCAGCGGCTTCTGGATCTCCTGCACCTGGGCCAGGGCCGAGAGCGGCACCTGCCCCGTGCCGCTGGAGGTGGAGGAAGGCAGGTAGATGGAGTCCAGGGACTGGAGAGAGGACTGCAGCTTGGGATCCGCCTGCAGGATCACCCGGTACTGGTTGGACTGGGTGAAGATGGTGGAGACGATGCGCTGGCCGAAGGCATCGTAGAGGGCATTGTCGATGGTCGCCGCAGTGATACCGAAACGCGCCGCCGTGGCCCGGTCCACATCTATATAAGCAGAGAGGCCGTTGGCCACGGAGTCGCTGGCCACGTCCTGGAATTCCTTGGTCTGGTTCAGGCGCTCCACCAGCTTGCCGGTCCAGGTATGCAATTCGTCCAGATTGGCGTCTTCCAGCACGAAGCCGTACTGGGCGCGGTTCACGGTGGCGTCGATGGTCAAGTCCTGCACCGGCTGCATGTCCAGCGAGATACCCTCCACCCCCGCCACTTCTCCGTCCATGCGGCGGATCACGCTGCTCACGTCCTCGCCGCGCTGGCTCTTGTCCTTGAGGTTGATGAGGAAGCGGCCGCTGTTCAAGGTCATGTTGCCGCCATCCACGCCGATGAACGAGGACACGGACTCCACCGCCGGATCCTTCTGGATGGCGGCCCCGAGCGCCTGCTGGCGCTGCTGCATGGCGGCGAAGGAGACCGAAGGCTCCGCCTCGGACACGCCCTGGATGAGGCCGGTGTCCTGGGTGGGGAAGAAACCCTTGGGGATGACGATGTAGAGCAGCACCGTCAGGACCATGGTCCCCACCGCGACCCACAGGGTCAGGCGCTGCCGCTCCAGCACCCAGTCCAGGGCCTTCGCATAGCGCGCGATCAGCAGGTCGAACCAGTGGTGGAACTTGCGGGTGACCCGGTTCTCCTTGGCCGCATCCTCCTTGTGCAGCAGTTTGGCGCAGAGCATCGGCACCAGCGTCAGGGACACGCCCGCGGAGATCAGGATGGTCGCCGAAAGGGTGATGGCGAACTCGCGGAACAGGCGCCCCACCACGTCGCCCATGAACAAGAGCGGTATCAGCACCGCGATCAGCGAGATGGTGAGGGAGATGATGGTGAAGCCGATCTGCCCGGAACCCTTGAGGGCCGCCTGCAGCGGGGTCTCGCCTTCCTCGATGTAGCGGGAGATGTTCTCGATCATCACGATGGCGTCGTCCACCACGAAACCGGCGGCGATGGTCAGAGCCATCAGGGACAGGTTATCCAGGCTGAAATCCAGCAGGTACATCACGCCCATGGCGCCGATCAGCGACAGGGGCATGGACAGGCTGGGGATGAGGGTGGCGGGCACCGAACGCAGGAACAGGTACATCACCAGCACCACCAGCAGCACTGCCAGGGTCAGCTCCAGCTCGATGTCCCGCACCGAGGCGCGGATGGTGTTGGTGCGGTCCAGCAGCAGGCTCACGTCCGCTGCCGCCGGCATCGCCGCCTGTAGCTGCGGCAGCCGCGCCTTGATGCCGTCCACCACCTTGATGACGTTGGCGTTGGGCTGGCGCTGCACGTTGAGGATCACGGCCGGCACGCCGTCGGCCCAGGCCGCCAGCCGCGAGTTCTCGGGGCCCTGCACCACCTCCGCCACGTCGCCCAGGCGCACCGGCGCGCCGTTGCGGTAGGCCACCACGATGTCCTGGTACTGCTCGGGGCTGGTGAGTTGGTCGTTGGCGTTGATGGTGTAGGCCCGCGCCGGGCCGTCGAAGCTGCCCTTGGGGCCGTTGGCATTGGCGTTGGCGATGCTGCTGCGCAGGTCGTCGATGTTGAGGCCGTGGGCCGAGAGCGCCTGCAGGTTGGCCTGCACCCGCACCGAGGGGCGTTGCCCGCCGGCGATGCTGACCAGGCCCACACCCGGCATCTGGGATATCTGCTGCGCCAGGCGCGTATCGGCCAGGTCTTCCAGCTGCGTGAGCGGCAGGGTCTTGGAGGTGATGGCAAGCGTCAGGATCGGCGCGTCCGCCGGGTTCACCTTGGCGTAGATGGGCGGCGCCGGCAGGTCCGCGGGCAGGAGGTTGCCGGCGGCGTTGATGGCCGCCTGCACTTCCTGCTCGGCCACGTCCAGGGTCAGGTCCAGGTTGAACTGCAGCGTGACCACGGAGGCGCCGCCCGAGCTCACCGAGGACATCTGGTTCAGGCTCGGCATCTGGCCGAACTGCCGCTCCAGGGGCGCGGTCACGGAAGTGGCCATCACGTCCGGGCTGGCACCGGGATAGAAGGTCTGCACCTCGATGGTGGGGTAATCCACCTCCGGCAGCGCGGATACCGGCAGGAACTGGTAGGCGATGATGCCGGCCAGCAGCACCGCTGCCATCAGCAGTGAGGTGGCGATGGGCCGGAGGATGAAGGGACTGGAGGGGCTCACGGGGGCTGCCGCATCAAGACAGCGTCATCACGCGCCGCCGGGCGGCGTGTGATGGTGGCCGGTCTCGCCCGGCTTGTGCTGCCACTTGGCATGTCCGGTGGCCGCCGCGGGAGCGACTGCCGTGCGGGCGGAGGGCATCTCCACCTGGGCGCCGTCCTTCAGGCGGTCCGCGCCGTCGGTGACCACCCGGTCGCCGGCCTTGAGGCCGCTCTGTACCACCACCCGCTGGCCGTCCTGGGGACCCAGGGTCACGGTCTGCACCGACACGGTGCTGTCGCCGTTCACCTTGTATACGAAGCTGCCCTGGGCGCCGCGCTGGATGGCGGGTACCGGCATCACCAAGGCGCCCTTCAGCACGTCGGCGGTGAGGGACACGTTCACGAACTGGTTGGGGAAGAGCGCGTGATCACGGTTGTCGAACAAGGCGCGCAGCTTCACGGTACCGGTGGCCACGTCCACCTGATTGTCCACGGCGGAGAGCTTGCCCAGCGCCAGCTGCACGGTCTGGCTGCGGTCGAAGGCCGCCGCCGGCAACGACGCGCCGCTGTGCATGCGGGCGAGGATCTTCTGCAGGTCGTCCTCCGGCACCGCGAATAGCACCGAGATGGGTTCGAGCTCGGTGATCACCGCCACGCCGTTGGCGTCGCCGGTGGTGACGTAGTTGCCCACGTCCACCTGGCGCAGGCCGACGCGTCCCGACACCGGTGCGGTGATGTGCGCGTAGGTGAGGTTGAGCTGCTGCATGTCCACCTGGGCCTGGTCGGCCTTCACGGTGCCCTCGTATTGGTGCACCAGGGACTGCTGGTTATCCACCTGCTGGGTGGCGATGGAGTTCTGCGCTGCGAGACCCTGGTAGCGGGCCAGGTCGATCTCGGCTTCCTTGAGCAGCGCCTGGTCGCGGGCCAGGGCGCCCTCCGCCTGGCCGAGCGCAGCCTGGTAGGGCCGCGGATCCACCTGGGCCAGGAAGTCGCCGGCCTTCACCATCTGTCCTTCATGGAAGGCCACTTGTGTCAGCTGGCCGTTGAGCTGGCTGCGCACCGCGACGGTGGCGAGCGGCGTGACGGTGCCCAAGGCCTGGTAGATCACCGGCACGTCGGCAGTACCGATGCTGGCGACGCCCACCGGCATGGGACCGAAGCTCGCGCCACTGAAGCGCCCGCCCCTGCCGCCGAACCCGCCGCTGCTGAGATGCTTCGCCGCACTCAGGCGCCAGACCACCAGCACCGCCAGAATGAGCACGATGAGCACGATCACCAGGGCGATGATGAGTTTCTTGCGGCGCGGGGTCGGCACGGGAGCCTCACGGATGCCGCCGGAAGGATGGAGGGTCATGGCGGTGTGGAGAGTTTACCGAATGGGTCGGGTCCTTGATGGAAGCGGCCTCTCAGGGCATGTATCAAATTGTTGCAGGAAAATCCGCTTTTTTCACAGCGCCGTGTCAACCGCCATGTGCGACAGGTGTTCGTGCAGCAGCGCCGCATCCGCATCCATGAGGTAGTCCGCGGGCTTGCTGACCCTGAGCAGCAGCATGGCGGTCTTCTCGTTGGCCAAGAAGGTTTCCCCGGCCTGGCCCTGGGACGGGGCGATCTCCCAGCCCGGCACCGCCACCACCGGCAGCACGTGCAGGCGGTGGCTCAGGCCCTTCACCGGCAGGTCGGCGAGCGCCCTCGCCCCCCGCTCCGCCAGGGCGATGGTATCCAGCAGTGCATATCCATCCTGGAACTCGATGGAACGGCCGTTGATGCGCACCACGGTCTCGGCGCCCTTGCGCGGGCGGCGCGCCACCAAATGGACGGCGAAGCAGCCCTTGGTGCCCAACACCACGTGATCCAGGGTGATGCCGGCCACCTCCACGTCGTGGAACACCCGATGGGCCTGCAGGTTGAGTCGGCCCAAGGTCCCGGCGAAGGCCGCCTGGGCACGGGCCGCGAAACGCAGGTCACGCCAGCGCCTGAGATGACGCACCAGGACCACGATCCAGCCGATGGCCAGGGCGCAACCCAAGCCGAACAGCACCCACATCCAGACGCCGCTGAGACGTGCCTCGGCGTAGAAGGCCAGCGACAGAGCAGCGCCAACCGCGGCGGACAGTGCGGCCATCAGCGTCGCCACCTCCCGCTCCATGAGCCGTAGCTGGCGGCGCGCGGCACCCCCCGGCACGTTCTGCACCAGTTCCGGGAAGGCACCCTTGAAGCGCAGCAGCCCCGCCGCGCGCAAGCCGAGCCATAGCAGCGCCCAGGCGATGGCGCCCGCGAACACCGCGGCGGTGATGATGGTGATGACAGATTGGAGGCCCACGTCCCTACTCCCCTAACGAGCCGGGATTATGGCGCGTCCGGTGGGAGCCATGAGGCCTTAGGGGGAACGGTCAAAAAGGCATATGTAGAAAAAGCCACGGCCCCCGAAGGCGCCGTGCAGATACGGACCACGGGCTGGGGTCAGTGCCAGGCCATGAGGATCAGGCCCATGACCACCAGGTAGACGAGCTGGTAACCGGCATCCAGCGCATAGGCCTTGAGGTTGCGGCCGCCGTAGAGGCTGGCGGTGAGGCCGACCGTGGCCACGAAACCGACCCATATCAGGAAGCCGAGCTTGGCGCCTCCCAGCAGGTGCTCGATGTGGGTTAGGCGCAGCAGGATCGCGAACACGACCGCCATCACCAGGTAGCCGACGAAGGAGATGCCGTAGAGCTGCGGCGCATGCTTGCGCATGGCCTCGGCCTTCTCCGCCGTGACCCCGTTGAACTCCATCCACTGCTTGCCGAACAGGAAGGGCGAATACCACAGCGCGCCGATGCCGAAAGTGACCACGGCGGCGACGATCGCCGCCAGGAAATTGATGTGCAGATACCCCTCGCCCATGATCTCCTCCCTCGTTGTCGGTCAGGGCGCAGCGCGCCTCATTCGTCTTTATAGATTGCCACAAATTGCTTGCCGGCGGTGTCGATGTAGCCCCGGTACATGCCCTCGGTGTTGAAGGGCATGCGGATGTTGCCGTCGTGGTCCATGGCGATGGCGCCGCCGGTATCGGTACCGCCCAGGTCCACCAGATCGTGCAGCACCAGCTGGTCCGCCGCCTGCTGCACGCTCTGCCCCTTGTAGAGCATCAGGTCCGAGATGGTCTTGGCCAGATCCAGGCGGATGAAGAACTCGCCGGTGCCGGTGCCGGACACGCCGCAGGTCTTGGTGTTGGCATAGGTGCCGGCGCCGATGATGGGCGAGTCCCCTACCCGGCCGTAGTACTTGTTGGTGAGCCCGCCGGTGGAAGTGCCGGCGGCGATGTCGCCGTCCTTGTCCAGGGCCACGGCACCCACGGTGCCGAAACCGTGGCCACCGCCCGGATAATCGTGCTGGGCCTCGCCGGCCTTGCCCTTCTCGTCCTTCAGGGCCTTCTGCAATTCATCCCAGCGGAACTGGGTGAAGAAGTAGCTCTGGGGCACCAGCGCCATGCCCTGGGCCTTGGCGAACTCCTCCGCTCCGGAACCGATCAATAGCACATGGGGCGTCTTGTCCATCACCAAGCGCGCGAGATCGATGGGGTTCTTGATGTGCTGTACGCCGGCCACGGCACCGGCCTTGAGGTTGGTGCCATCCATGATGGCGGCATCCAGCTCGTTCTTGCCGGCGTGATCGAACACCGCGCCCTTGCCGGCATTGAACAGCGGGTCGTCCTCCATCACCCGGATGGCAGCCTGGACCGCATCCAGGCTCTTGCCGCCCTGCTTCAGCACCGCATAGCCCGCGTCCAGCGCCTGCTTCAGCGCCGCGCGGTATTGCTTATCCCGCTCCGGGGTCATGTCCTTGCGGCTGATGGTGCCGGCACCGCCGTGGATGACGATGGCGATGGGGTGCTTACCGGTGGCGGCCGGAGCGGCGGCCAGGGTCATGACCGGAAACAGCAGGGAGAAAAGCCACAGCATGGATCGCATGGAAGCCTCCTCATCATCACTCGCCGGCGATGGTCAACTCTGAAACAAGGATAGAACCTGTCTGGATGGCGCCTCGCACGTCCACATCCTTGCCGACGGCGGCGATGCCCATGAAGATGTCTTTCAGGTTCCCGGCGATGGTCACCTCTTCCACAGGGTAAGCGATCTCACCGTTCTCCACCCAGAAGCCGGAGGCGCCGCGGGAATAGTCGCCGGTGACGCCGTTGACGCCCTGGCCCAGGAGTTCCGTCACCACGAGACCGGTATCCATCTCTTTCAGCAGTGCGGCATAGTCCAGCTTCCCGGCCTTGACGATCAGGTTGCGCACGCCGCCAGCATGGCCGTTGGTCTTGCGCTTGAGCTTGCGCGCCGAATAGCTGTCCAGGAGATAGGTGGAGGCGATGCCTTTGTCCAAGATCTCCTTGTCCCAGGTGGCGACGCCCTCGGCATCGAAGCTGGCGCTGGCCAGCGCACCCGGCATAAGGGGCCGCTCCGAGAACTGCATGAAATCCGGGAACACCCGGCTGCCTTCCCGGTCCAGCAGGAAACTGGAGCGCCGGTATTGGGAGCCGCCGCGCATGGCAGCTAGGTAGTGCCCCACCAATCCCCGCGCCAGCTCCGGCACGTACAGCACCGGCGCTTTGCGGGTGCTGAGGCGGCGCGCGCCCAGGCGCGCCACGGTGCGCTCGCCGGCCTTGCGACCGACGGACTCGGGCGATTCCAGGTCATCCGCGTCCCGCGCGACGCTATACCAATAGTCGCGCTGCATGCTCTCGCCGGACTTGCCGATCACCGAGCAGGTGAGACTGTAGCTGGTGCTGGGCATGCCGCCGACGAAGCCGTGGCTGTTGGCGTACACCCGCACGCCGCGGTGGGTGGTGACGCTGCCGCCCTCGGAGTTCTCGATGCGCGGGTCGAAGGCCCGGGCCGCGTCCTCGCAGCGCCGCGCCATGTCGATCACCACCTCCGGATCCGGGTCCCAGGGATGGTCCAGGTCCAGGTCCGGGAACTCCTTGGCCATGAGCTCGGCGTCGGCCAGGCCCGAGCAGTCGTCCTCGGCGGTGTAGCGGGCGATGCTGCAGGCGGCGCGCACGGTCTCACGCAGCGCGCCGGGGGAGAAGTCGGAGGTGCTGGCGGAGCCCTTGCGGGTGCCGAAGTAGACGGTGACGCCGAGGCCGCGGTCGCGCTGGTGCTCGAGGGTCTCTACCTCGCCCATGCGCACCGTGAGGCTCAAGCCCGCGTCGAGGCTGGCGCCGGCTTCCGCCTGGCTCGCGCCCTGCTCCCGCGCCAGCTGCACCGCGTCGCGGCACAGCTGTTCCAGGCCGGCCTGGCTGATGGGCGGATTCACCGCCGGTGTATCATGGACTACCGCCACTGCACGCTCTCCATCGCCTGTCCGCGGACGACCATTCTACTATGCAAGACCACGACGACAGCGACGAATACCTGGTCGAACGCCCCAACAAGTCCCAGCTCAAGCGCGAGATGCAGGAGCTGCAGGAATTGGGGGTGGAATTGGTCAAATTGCCCGCCGACAAGCTCGCGCAGCTGGACCTGCCGGAGAAGCTGGTGGACTCCATCGAACTGGCGCGACGCATCACCAGCCACGGCGCCCAGAAGCGCCAGCGCCAATACATCGCCGGCCTGTTGTCGAAGCTGGAGGACGTGCAGCCCATCCGGGAATTCCTGGAGCGCATGAGCGGCGCGGACAAGGTCTCCAAGGCCCGCTTCCAGGAGAACGAGCGCTGGCGCGAGCGGCTCATCAGCGAGGGCGACACCGCCCTGGCAGAGTTCCTGGAGCGCCACCCGGAGGCGGACCGCCAGCACCTGCGCCGGCTGGCGCGGGACGCCGCCGCGGAAGCCGCCAGCGGCCGTCCGCCGCGCCATTACCGGGAGCTTTTCCGCTACCTGCAGAGCCTTGCTTGAGCGAAGACAGGGCCCGTCGACGCGGGTAAAATACGTCGATGGGGAAAGCCAAAAAATCCGCAAAGCCGCTGGTCGGCGTGATCATGGGTTCCAAGTCCGACTGGGAGACCCTGGAGCACGCGGCCAACTGCCTGGAACTCATGGATATCCCGTTCGAGACCCGGGTGGTCTCGGCGCACCGCACCCCTGACCTGCTGTTCAAGTACGCCGCCTCCGCCGAGCGGCGCGGCATCAAGGTCATCATCGCCGGCGCCGGCGGCGCCGCGCACCTGCCGGGCATGACCGCCGCCAAGACCTCGCTGCCGGTGCTGGGCGTGCCGGTGGAGACCAAGACCCTGGCCGGCATCGACTCGCTGCTCTCCATCGCGCAGATGCCCGCCGGCATCCCGGTGGGCACGCTGGCCATCGGCAAGGCCGGCGCCAGCAACGCGGCGCTGCTGGCCGCCGCCATCCTCGCCACCCATTCCGCGCCCATCAAGAAGCGTCTCGAGAGATACCGCCGCGAGCAGACCCGCAAGGTGCTCGCGCACCCGGATCCCTCTCGCAAGTAATCCCCCATGGCCATCGGGAACGTGAAAACCATCGGAGTCGTGGGCGCAGGCCAATTAGGCCGCATGCTCGCGCTCGCCGGTTACCGTCTCGGACTCAAGTTCCTGTTCCTGGACAAGAGCGCGGACGCTCCCGGCGGGCAGATCGGCGACATCATCCTGGGCGAGTTCAGCGATCCCGCCAAAGTGGGCGAGCTCGCTTCCAAAGTGGACCTCCTAACCTACGACGTGGAGAACGTGCCGGTGGAGGCGCTGGCGCGGATCCCCGCGGACAAGCCCTTCCTGCCGCCGAAGGCAGCGCTGGCCGCGGGCCAGGACCGGCTGGCGGAGAAGACCCTCTTCAACGAACTGAAGATACCGACCACCAAGTTCCGCGCCGTGGAGACCATGGGCGAGATCGAAGAAGCCATCCACGCCATCGGCTATCCGGCGGTGCTGAAGACCCGGCGCTTGGGGTACGACGGCCGCGGCCAGCGGGTGATCCGCAGCCCCGCGGAGCTCGGCAGCTCCTTCAACGCGCTGTCCGGCGTGCCGCTGATCCTCGAGGAGTTCATCCCTTTCGAACGGGAGGTCTCCCTCATCGGCGTGCGCAACCTCAAGGGCGAGACCGCTTTCTATCCGCTGGCGGAGAACCACCACCGGGACGGCATCCTGCGCCTGTCCGTGGCGCCCTATCCGGACAAGAAGCTGCAGGCCCAGGCCCAGAAGCACATGAAGAAGCTGCTGGAGAAGTTCGACTACGCGGGCGTGCTGACCATCGAGTTCTTCGTCCGCAAGGGCAAGCTCATCGCCAACGAGACTGCGCCGCGGGTGCACAACTCCGGCCACTGGACCATCGAGGGCGCCGTCACCGGCCAGTTCGAGAACCACATGCGCGCCATCTTAGGGTTACCCCTGGGCGAGACCTGGGCCATCGGTTACTCGGCCATGATCAACTTCATCGGCAGCATGCCGACGCGTGAAGAAGTGCTGGCCATCCCCGGCGCGCACTATCACGACTACGGCAAGGAGCCGCGCCCGGGCCGCAAGCTGGGTCACGCCACCCTGGTGTGCAAGACGCGCAAGGACCTGATGAAGCGCTTGAAAGACTTTCCGGGATTGGACGCTTAGCCCGTACCGCCGACCGTTATCCCGTCCATCCTCAAGGTCGGCTGACCCACGCCCACCGGCACGCTCTGACCGTCCTTACCACATGTACCCACGCCTGCATCCAACTGCAGGTCGTTGCCCACCATGCTCACTCGGGTGAGGGCATCGGGGCCGTTGCCGATCAGCGTGGCGCCGCGCACCGGCCGGGTCACCTTGCCGTCCTCGATGAGATAGGCCTCGCTCATGGAGAACACGAACTTGCCGCTGGTGATGTCCACTTGGCCGCCGCCGAAGTTCACCGCGTAGATGCCCTTCTTGACGGACTTGATGATCTCCGCCGGGTCATGGGGACCGGGCAGCATGTAGGTGTTGGTCATGCGCGGCATGGGCAGGTGCGCGAAGGACTCGCGGCGGCCGTTGCCGGTAGGCGCCACACCCATCAGGCGCGCGTTCATCTTGTCCTGCATGTAGCCCTTGAGGATGCCCTTCTCGATCAGCGTGGTGCACTGGCTGGGGGTGCCTTCGTCGTCCACGTTCAGGGAACCGCGCTTGTCCCTGAGGGTCCCGTCGTCCACCACGGTGCAGAGTTCGTTCGCCACCTTCTGGCCCAGCCGGCCCGAGAAGGCCGAGGTGCCCTTGCGATTGAAGTCCCCTTCCAGGCCGTGACCGATGGCCTCGTGCAGCAGGATGCCGGGCCAGCCCGGGCCCATCACCACCGTCATGCTGCCAGCCGGGGCCGGCGCGGCGTCCAGGTTAACCAGCGCCACACGCACCGCTTCCTTGGCGACTTCCGAGGCGACACCGGACTCCAGGAAATAGCCGTAGCCGAAGCGGCCGCCGCCGCCGGAATAGCCCTGCTCGCGGCGTCCGTCCTGCTCGACGATCACGCTCACGTTGAAACGCACCAGCGGCCGCACGTCGGCGGCGAGAGTGCCGTCGCTGCCCGCCACCAGCACGGTGTCGTGCACGCCGGAGAGGCTCACCATCACCTGCTTCACCCGTGGGTCCATGCGCCGCGCCTCGGCATCGATGCGCTCCAGGAGCTTCACTTTCTCCGCATCCTGCAGCGTCGGGATGGGATCGATGGGCTTGTATAGGGACTGCGGCTTGTTGGGCGACCAGGCCTTGAGGCCGTTCTCGCCGCCCTGGCGCGCGATGGCGCGGGCCATGTCGGAGGCGCGGGTCAGGGCCGGCAGCAATATCTCATCCGAATAGGCGAAGCCGGTCTTCTCGCCGGCGATGGCGCGCACGCCGGCACCCTGCTCGATGCTGTAGGCGCCGTCCTTGACGATGCCATCCTCCAGCGACCAGGACTCGTGGCGCGAGAGCTGGAAGTACACGTCTGCCTGGTCCAGCTTGTGGGCCATGAGCCGGTCCAGGATGCCCGCCACCTTGCTCTCGTCGAGGCCGGTGGGTTCCAGCAGGCTCTGCTCGGCGATCTTCAGTGCATTTTCCATGGGGAATCCGGGTCCATGACCTGCGTAGGTCGTATATATGAGGGCGTTGAATCCGATTCTAAACCAGCTTCCTATGTGATAACGCCGGGAATTTACCCCGCAGGCGCTGCTGCTGCACCGGGTCGAACGTGCCGGTAACTACCCCCGGTTCCGCGTCACGCCGCTCCGCCACCACCTCGCCCCAGGCATCCACCAGCAGGCTACGGCCCCAGGTGTCGCGACCGTTGGCATGGTGGCCGCCTTGGGCCGAGGCCACCAGGAAGCTCAGGTTCTCCACGGCGCGGGCCCGCACCAGCACTTCCCAGTGTTTCTGGCCGGTGGTCTTGGTGAAGGCGGAAGGCACCGCGAAGCAGGTGGCGCCCTGGGCCACCAGCGCCCGGAACAGCTCCGGGAAGCGCAGGTCGTAGCACACCGCGAGCCCGAGCTTGCCGAAGGGCGTCACCACCACCACGGGCTTGCTGCCCGCCTCGGTGCGTGCGGATTCCTTGTAGCTCTCGGCGGCGCCCACCTGCACGTCGAAGAGGTGGATCTTGTCGTAGAACGCGACACGCCGCCCCTGGGGATCGTATACCGGGCAGCGCGCGTAGACCTGCTCGCGTGACGCCAGCACCGGCACGGTGCCGCCCACGATCCAGAGCTTGAGGGTCTGGGCTTTCTCGGCGAGGAAGTCCTGGATCTGGCCGCTGCCATCCACCTCGCCCGCCGCGACCCGCTCCTCGTCGCTGCGTGCCATGAGCGCGAAGTTCTCCGGCAACACCACGAGTTCGGCGCCCTGGGCCGCGGCCTTGGCCATGAGCTTGCCCGCCTCCCGCAGGTTCACGGTCACGTCCGTGCCGGAACACATCTGCACGGCGGCGAACGCGCTCATGGGTGCTGCACCAACAGCGTCACGGAATCGTCGGGCTGGTCGGCGCTGGCCTGCTTGTCGATATGGTCTGAGGGGATGCCCAGCGATACCAGCCAGTCCTGCAGCTCCCCGGCCCAGAGGTTGCCGGCGTCGCTGGCGGCGTGGCGGACCACGATGTGGGAATCCGGTTGGGCCAGCCATTCCTGCACGATGCCCTGGATGGGCTGCAGGCGCAGCAAGGCAGCGCCGCTGCGCTGCTGCGCCCACTGGTCGGCGCTGACGACGAAGGCATCCGGCGGGCTCGCCGCATCGGCGAAGACCACCGATGAGACCAGCAACATGGCGGCCAGCAGCAGCTTCTTCATGGCTTCTTGGGTGCGGTGGTCGCGGGCGGCGCCAGGTTCGGCACCTTGGTGAGCACCGGATTGTCCCAGGGGCCCGTGAGGTGATAGCGCACCTCGCCGGCCTTGGTGAGGGGTTTCTTGAAGATCTCCGTGAGCAGGAACACCACCGCTCCCGGCACCAGTCCGGCGGCGAGACCCGCCACCACCGGCAGGCTCGAACCCACGTTGGGGTCCACGATCAAGGCCTGGTCGAAGTCGTGCTTGGCGAGGCCGGTGCGCCCGACCAGGTGGATGCTGGCGGCGGGCCCCTTGACCAGCAGGTTCTGGGTATAGGCGTCGCCGGACTGCAGCAGGAAGTCGCCGTCGATACTGTCGTAGCCGAAGCCCTTGCTGAACACGTCGCTGAAGTTGAGCAGCAGGCGCCGCGGCAGGGCGTTGATGCTGAGCAACCCGAACAGGCGGCCGGCACCGGGCGCCACCTCCTGGATCTGGCCGTCCTGCAGGGTGACGTGGATCTTGCCCCCCAAGGTCTGGACCGCGTCGCCCATGGGGCTGTCGTCCCAGTTGAGCACCGCCACGATGCTGCCCTTGTCGCCGGTGAGGCCGGCGTCGAACCCCAGGGACTGCAGCGACTTCTGCACGTCCTTGCTCTCCACGTCGGCGTTGAGAGCGGTGTGCTGCTGGCCCGCCGGCGTGATGAGCCAGGTGCCGTTGCCGGCGATGGTGAAGTTCGGGTCCACCACCTTCACGTCCTCGAAGGCGATGCCGTCGGGGCGCGGCACCAGCGCCAGGCTGATGTTATCCAGGGACATGCGCCCGAACTGGAACTGCTTGGCGGTGAAGCGCAGTGCCGGCACGCTGCGCGGATCCACATGGATGGGTTTGGCGGGCACCGGCTCCGGCATGGCCGCGGGTTTGACGCCGGCGGCGTTGTCCGCCAGCTGGACCCTGTCCATGTCGAGGACGATCGGATGGCCGGCATCCACGGTACCCGGCACCGAGAAGTTGCCAGCCACCAGCGTGCTGTCCAGGTTACCCGTCCAGCCGTCCGCCGCGCGCTGCAAGGCCATGTGGACCTTGTCGAGATCCTGGCCGAAGGCCGAGAGCCGGCCGATGCTGAGGTCGATGTCGCCGACCACATCCGGCACCGCGCCGCGCTCCACCTGCGCGCCCGCCTGGGCGTCGCCGCTGGAGACTTCCGGAAGCAGCGGCTTCCATTCGGCCCAGTCGAAGCTGGCGAGATAGCCGTCCACGCTGAAACCGGGCTTGACGGGACGCTGGGCGCTGGCGCCGCCGATGCGCAACTCACCGCGGTCGAAGTCCGCCCGGCCATCCTTGGGCAGCAGGTCCACTCGCAGGCCCAGGGCCGCCTGATAGATGCCGGTGATGCTCAGGTCATCGTCGGTCTCCATCTTGATCTCGGCATCCAGGGGTCGGCTCTCCGCCTCCGCCTTGCTGAAGGGCGCCGGCAGCTTGATGGCGAGGCCCTGCAAGTCCGAGTGCAAGGCCAGGTCCAGGTCCGAGATGCGGGTACCCGGCTGCATCGGGATGGTCCCGTCCACCTGCCAGGGCGTGCTGCCCGTGAGCCAACGCTCAGAACCGTAACCCAGCACGCCGGCGATGCCCTGGGCATCGGCGACGCCGTGCACGGCGAGACGGCTCGCCTTGCCGGGGTGGCCCACCGGCGTGCGGATGCCCAGGGTCATCGGCCCACCCAGCAACGTGCCCTGGATCTGGTCGACGGCCACGCCGTAGTTGCCGAAGTCGATGGCGCCCTGCAGTTGCCGCGCCACCAGGTCCGGGAGCTTCAAGGGCCACACGTCCACCTTCTGAAGTTCCGCCCTGCCCTTGAGCACGAAGTCCTGGGCGTGGGTGACCGGCAGGGTGAAATGCACCTCGCCGGTGACCGGGCCGCGTGCCGCGAAGTCGTCCAGGTCACCGTTGAGGATGGCGCCCACCGGCCCTTGGCGCACGATGTCCAGGGCGTCACCGGCGGCACCCTTGCCGGAACCGTCCACCTGCAGCACGCCGTCCTTGAGCTGGGCGAAGCGCGCCTTGCTGCCGTCCTGGATCACCAGGTTATGGATGGTGCCGCCATGGGCCACTGCCTCCAGGCTGGGCCCGAGGAAGTGCACGTCCGCGTCCATGTCCTTGAGCGGCGGCCAGCCGGCGAAATAGTCCAGCTCCACGTGCTTGGCGTGGAACTGGATGTCGAAGATGCCATCTTTATTGTCGGGCCAGGGGAAGCGGTCAGTCTTGCCATGGATGGAGACGCTGCCCGAAGTCACCTCGCCGGACTTGATGGCATCGTCCAGCCACACCACCACCGGCTTGGGCATGATGCCCACGGGGAAATACAGGGACTTGTTGCGAGCGTCGCCGCGGTCCACGCTGGCATCGAGGTCGAGCACCGGCGCGCTGCCGTCCGCCGGGAACTGCATGCCGACGCGGCCATGGGCTGCGCCATCATGGTTCGAGACCTGGAAGCTGTCGGTCTTCACGCGCCAGCCGTGGGCATCGTGATCCACCCGCGCCACCAACCTGGCCTGGTCGGCGTGCATCAGGTTGCGGAACAGCGGCCGGAAATCCACGTCGGCGTCCTCGGCGGCGAGCTGCAGCTGGCCGCCGGTGTCGGCGAGGTCGATGCTGCCGCTCATGCCGTCGAAACCAGGCCAACCCTCGCTGGCGCGCAAGCCCAGCCGGTCGAAGTCGCCCTTCACCGACCAGTCCTTCAGCTGCTGGCCGAAGAGATGCAGCTTGAGACCGAACTTGGAGAGCTCGCCTTGCGGCGCGAAGGGCCGCAGCCGCAGCAGCTTGCTCTCCTCGGATTTGGGCAGCCACTCCGCCAGCGCCGCCAGGTCCTGCAGCCGCAGGTACGCCGCGTCAGCAGACCAATGCTCGCCGTCCGGGTCTTGGGCGAACTCGAGGTCGAGATCGTCAGGGTTCCAGGCCGTACCGTGCCCGACCTGCATCTGCAGATCCCGCAGTTGCAGGCGCCAGCCGCTCAACTCCCGCGCCCAGTTGAGGCGGCCCTGCGCCAGCGGCACGGCGGGCCCGGAGCCCAGCGGCGCCGCGGGCACCAGGTTGTGGGCGTCGAAGTTCAGGGTCGCGGATTGCAGCTGTCCCTGGCGGCTGTCCGCCTGAGCATCGAAATCCACCATCCCCGAACCAAGATAACCCTGCGCATCCGGCGGCAGGTAGGCGATCAGTTTCGCCGCCTGCAAGCCGTCGCCGGTGACGCGGGCGTGCCAGTCCCAGTTGGAGAATTCCACGCCTCCGCCCTGGATGTGCAACTCGAAGCCGATCCGGCGTCCCAGTTCCGCAGGCAGCGTGACCTCGCCCTCCACCCGGTGGTCCAGGGGCACGTTATCCACCTTGAAGCCGATCCGGCTGAACACCGCCGGGGCCGGATGGCCCGCGTCATAGACCGTCAGCTGTCCATCCTTCACCACGATCTCGGCGGTCTGGGACAGGAGCTCGTCCAAGGTGGCGCGCCAGTCGGTAGGGGTCTCCTGTCTCGTCGGCCCCAGTCCGCGGATCAGGTAACTGCCATCACTCTCATGCTGCAACTCCAGGCGCGGCCCCACCAGCACCACGCGGCTGGGCTTGGGCAGTTGGCCGTGGATCAGCGCACGCCAGTCGAGGCTGAGGCGCACCTCTTGGGCCGCGACGATGAGCTGCTTGCGATCGCGGCTCAGGATGCGGGCGTCCTGCAACGTCGCTTCGGGGCCACTCCAGCTCCAGTCGGCGCCCATGGAATGGATCTCCACCGGGTGCCGCAGGGTGGTGCTGGCCCACTGTTCGATCTGCAGGCGATAGGACGGCACCAGGGGCGTGAGCACCCGGAACAGCCCGATCACGGCCGCGAGCAGGATCACCAGGGCTGCGAACAGCCCGGCGGCCCACTTCCAGAGGCGGCGCTGCCACTTGCCCATCAGATCGGCACCACGTCGAATTGTTCCTGGGAATAGAGCGTTTCCACCTGGAGCCGTACCGGTTTACCGGCCTGCGCAGATACCTCAGCGAGCGTCGCTGCTTCCTGGTCCAGTAACAGGTCCACGACCTCTTGCGCGGCGAGCACCCGGAGCTCCTTGGCCTCCGCCTGGCGCGTGGCGCGCAGCAGCTCACGGAACACGTCGTAACACACGGTCTCGGCGCTCTTGATGGAACCGCGGCCCTGGCAGGCGGGGCAGGGCTCGCAGAGTACGTGTTCCAGGCTCTCGCGGGTGCGCTTGCGGGTCATCTCCACCAGGCCCAGCGCCGACACCGCGGTCACCTGGGTCTTGGCGTGGTCCGGCGCCAGCGCCCTCTCCAGGGCTTCGAGCACCGACTGCTTGTGGGTCTCGTCATCCATGTCGATGAAGTCGATGATGATGATACCGCCCAGGTTGCGCAGGCGCAGCTGGCGCGCGATGGCCTGGGCCGCTTCCAGGTTGGTGCGGACGATGGTGTCCTCGAGGTTGCTCTTGCCGACGTAGGCGCCGGTGTTCACGTCGATGGTCGTCATGGATTCGGTCTGGTCGATGACCAGGTGTCCACCGGACTTCAGCGTGACCTTGCGATCCAGCGCCTTCGCAATCTCCTCCTCGATGCCGTGGAGATCGAAAATCGGGCG
>DASXYJ010000252.1:0-1907 GCA_036502565.1 Gammaproteobacteria bacterium | reverse complement strand
AGCGGAAGTCCGGCTGCACCTTCTCGGTGGGCGGGCGCGTAGCGCCAAAGCCCTGCTTGTCGTGGCGGCGATGGATCCAGCAAGTGGACAGGCCGAGCTTCTTGGCCGGGATATGGTCGTGGTACAGGCTCTCGGCCACGTGCAGCAGGCGCGAGGAGAGATGCCCCTCGTCCTCCAGGTTCGACAGCAGGTACTGGAAGTTCTCCATGTCCGGCTTGTAGCTGCCGATGTCCTGGGCGGTGTAGACGTGGTCGAACTCGACGCCCAGCTTGGCGTTGGTATAGCTGAAGGACTCCCGGTCCACGTTGGACAGGATCACCAGCTTGAAATGCTGCTTGAGGTAGGCGAGCGCCAGCGGAGTGTCCTGGAACGCGGGCCAGTTGCCCACGGAACGGCCGAAGGCTTTCATGTCGTCGGGGGTCGCGTACACGCCCCAGCTCGCGGCCATGCGCTTCATCACCCGGGCCAGGATCTCCGGATAGAGCATCGCCGGATTCTCTTCTTCCTCTTCCCATTCGAACTTGCCGAAGGCCTCGATGACGCCTTCATCGCTCACCTGGATGTTCTCGCGCCGGCGCCAGGGTGCGAGCGCGGTGCGGATGCCGGTCTCCCAGTCGATGAGGGTGCCGTAGCAATCGAAACTCAGGACGTCGAAATCTATCAGGCGAGGCATAGGTAAATCACTACTTCCAGCGATAAACGTTTACTTGATTGATAAGAGTGTTGTCAGCGCCTGCTTTATCGGCACTAAGCTCATGCCCACTCCATGCTTCGGCCATCAGATGATCGTGGCCAGTTGCAGATTTGCTCGTAACCAACTTATCCAATGACCGTTTCAGCATCTCTAGACCAGCGACATCGCCGTGAATCTCGAGGACATCACCTTTTGGACCAAGTTCAAATGTAAGGCGGTGCTTCATAAAAATCAGAACGCATTGACCCCAGTGAGTTCCTTGCCGATCACCAGCTGATGCACGCTCTCGGTGCCTTCGTAGGTGATGACCGATTCCAGGTTGAGGGCGTGGCGGATGGGGCAGAACTCGGTGGTGATGCCGGCGCCGCCCAGCAGGTCGCGCGCGTCGCGGGCGATGTCCATGGCCATGCGGCAGTTGTTCCACTTGGCGAGCGACACCTGGGAGGGCTGCATCTCGCCCTTGTCCTTGAGACGGCCGAGTTGCAAGGAGAGCAACTGGGCGAGGGTGATCTGCCGCGACATCTGCGCCATGCGCAGCTGCGCCAACTGGTTGTTATCCAGCGGGCGGCCGAACAGCACACGAGTCTTGGAGTAATCCAGCACTTCCTTGAGGCAGGCCTGGGCCGCGCCGATGACGCCCCAGGTGATGCCGTAACGGGCCTGGGTCAGGCAGCCCAGCGGACCCTTCAGGCCTTCAGCCTTGGGCAGGCGGTTGGCTTCCGGGATGACCACGTTGTCGAAGTAGAGCGCCGAGGTGATGGACGCGCGCAGCGACATCTTGTGGTGCACTTCCGGGGCGTCGAAACCCTTGGTGCCTTTCTCGACGAGGAAGCCGCGGATGCCCTGCTCGGTCTGGGCCCACACCACCGCCACGTCGGCGATGGTGCCGTTGGTGATCCACATCTTGGCGCCGTTCAGTACCCAGTCACCGCTGGCGTTCTTCTTGGCGGTGGTCTTCATGTTCGAGGGGTCCGAACCGCCGTGGGGTTCGGTGAGGCCGAAGCAGCCGATCTTCTCGCCGCGGGCCATGGCCGGCAGCCACTTCTGCTTCTGCTCCTCGGAGCCGTAGCTATATATCGGATACATCACCAGGCTGGACTGCACCGAGACGAAGCTGCGCAGGCCCGAGTCGCCGCGCTCCAGTTCCTGGCAGATGAGGCCGTAGGACACGCCGTTGAGGCCGGCGCAGTCGTAACCCTGGATGGAGCTGCCG
>DASXYJ010000251.1:0-5795 GCA_036502565.1 Gammaproteobacteria bacterium | reverse complement strand
AAGGTGCCTTGCCCGAGTCCCATGCGGTCGCCCTGGTTCACCGCCACCACCAGCACGCGCCAGGCGGTGAGGTTGTCCGGCACCTGGAAACTGAATCGGGCATGGCCCTTGGCATCGGTGCCCAGCGCCGGATTCCAGTAGCTCACGAACTTGAACAGCGAGCGCAGGCTCACCGCCGCGCCGCCGTCGCCGCCGGGCGTGGCGCCTTTCTTCTCGAAGGACTGGCGTCCCACCAGGCGCAGGATGAGGTCGTAGCTCTGCAGGTCCAGGCCGTCCAGGCTGTAGAAGCCCTTATAAGGGTCGAAGTAATCCTTGCCCTGGGCCACCAGGTCGAACACCGAGTCGTCCAGCACCGCTACCGCCAGCTCCACGTTGCCGGCGTTGCCGTGGCGCGCCTTCACGTCCACATCCACGTTCACGGTGTCGCGGGGCTTGTAGGCGTCCCTGGGGGTGGTGACCTTGATGTCGAGGGCCTTGTAGTCGTCCACCACCGGCACCGTCAGGTAGCCGGTCATGAACGCGGGCTTGCCGAGGTCCACCTGGTCCGGACCCAGCGGCTTGGCGACGCGCGGCGAGACCACGGTGATGGAGAGGTAGAAACCCGGCACGTAGTCCTGTTCCACCGGGAAGTCGATGACCGGGGTGCTGCCTTCCAGCGTCTGTACCCAGCTCTTGAGCACGCCATAGCGTTCGATGCTGATGAGCGCCTTGGCGCCGGGGTAGGGGTTCTGCACCAGGTAACGGGCGTGATCGCCCACGTGGTACTCGGATCTCTCCGGGACGATGGTGAGGGCACCGTCGTCGTGATTCTCCCACAGCACCTGGCCCTTGCCGATGACCCAGGCCGGCAGCGAGGACTGGTGCTCGCGGCCCTGGGTGTCCTTGATGCTGGCGCGGATGCGGTAGCTGCCGGGCTGGGGCGGCGTGAACTGGCAGGCGGCCGGCTGAGCGGTGGAGTCGGCCTTGCAGCCGCCCGCCGCGACCCAGCTGCGGGCGTATTGAGTGAGGTAGGCATTGCCCGGACCTTTCACGCGGGAAGCCTTGAGTTCCATGCGCTCCACGGCGATGTCGACGCCGGTGCCGGCGATGGCCTTGCCGCTGCCATCGGTGACCACGTACTGCACCGAAGCCGGCTGCTCGGCGTTCAGCACCCATTGGTTCATGCGCAGGCCCACGAAGCGGTCGCGGCCCAGGTAGTCGGCGCGGGTGACGGCGGCGATGTACTTGCCGCGCTCGTCGCGCACATCGCCTTCCACCAGCAGCTTGCCGTAGTAGATGCCGGCGTCCTGCAGCTCGAAGCCGGTCTTGAGCACGCCCTGGTCATCCACCCCGCCTTCGGTCTCGTTGACCGTCTGATCGCGCTGGTTGAGCTGGGCGTCGTAGCTGGCGAAGGTGAAATCCGCCAGCGCCGGCGCGGCGGGCCGGAAGTCCTCGGCCTTGAGCGTCACGGTGTTGCGGCCCTGGGCGCCGGTGTAGGGACCGCCGGAATGCAGGCGCGCGGTGGTGGTGACCTGCACCTGCGCGCCGGGCTGGAAGCTCGCGCCGTTGAGCGAGGTATCCACATGGAAGGGCGCCGGCGTGAAGTCGCTCACCAGGACGCGCATGGGCGTGAGTGTGCCCGAGTCGTCGTCCTCGCTGCTGCCCGCGCCCGGGGTGGTGACGTGGAAGCTGTACCAGCCCACCGGTGCGGTCTCGGGGACCTTGTACTCACCGGCGTAGCCGCCGAAGGGCGAGAGCTTCACGTCGGGGTGCTTGTCCACCACGTTGCCCATGGGGTCCTCGAGCGTGACCGTGTACTCCACGTCCGGCGGCAGCACGAAGCGGCGGCCGTCCTGGTCACGCACGAACAACTTGTATTGGATGGTGTCGCCGGCGCGGTAGATGCCCTCGGCGGTGGTGCCCCAGGCGTGCATGTGGCCGAAGCGCCGGCGCAGGCGCTGCTCCACCTGGTAGTGGGAGGCGGAGTAGGTGTCCACCTGGAAGGTGTAGTCGAGCGGCAGCAGCGCCAGGTCCTGGCCGCGGTCCACCCGCACCACCAGCACGCGGCTGCGGTCCTGCCCGTAGTGCGGCTGGCGCAGGCTCAAGTCCGGGTCCAGGGTGACGCCGCCGGGCAGGTGCGCCATGCCGTCGGCATCGGTGATGGCGCTGGCCGCGTCCTGAGGGATCTCGGCGAAATCCTCGGGCGTGGCCGGGAAGATGCGTATGCGCGCGCCGGCCACCGGCTGGCCGGTGGCGAGGTCCGTGACCCACACCAGGGTGTCGAAGTGGCCCAGCTTGGCGACCACGTGGAACGGCGTCACCTGGGCGAAGAAGCGGTAGGGGTCTTCGCCGCCGTAGTAGCCGCGATCGGGCAGGGGCGTGGGCACGAGCGTGCCCGACACCACGCCGGAGCGGCCGTCGAGGAGGCCACGCACGCCGAGCGGTATGCCCACCGAGAGGTCACGCACCTCCGGCAGCTTGTAGTCGTAGCTCGTGCTGTCGACGTTGTCGGCCCCGGATTTGGCGAGAGACAGGCGCTTGTAGTTGGCGGTGAGCTTGTCGAGGTTGGTGAAGTACAGCGGCACATCGCTGTCCACGCCCTTCTCCAGCACCGCGACGTGCTCTTGCAGGTCGAGGGCGGGCTGGCGATGGTTGATGTGGAAACCGGCGCTGCCGCCCTGCTGCATGGGCCGGCCCCAGACATCCTTCATGCCCGCCGTCATCTGCACCGTGTAGTCGGAGTCAGACTTGAGCGGAGTCTGGAAGAACACGTTGAAATGGCTGTCTTCATAGCGCTCATAGCCCCAGCGTCCTGCGTCGGGGATCTCGCCGATGGGATCCACGGACTTGCCGTTCACCTTGGCGGTGAAGTGCGCCTCCAGCTCATCCTTCTTCACCGGGACGCTGAAGGCCAGGGACACGTAACGCTGAGGATCGCAGTTCGGCTTGGGCGAAGCGGCAGGTTTGGCGGGGTCGTCCAGGTAGACATGTTGGTCCTCGCCGCAAGTGACGCCGAGGAAAAGCGGTTCGCCATAGGTCACGATGCCGCGGCCCACCTCCCCGTCATGGTCGCCGGGTTCCGGTCCCAGCGGCGTCACGAGACCGGGTTCCTGGAGCAGTTGCACGGTCTCGCCGCCGGGCAGCTTGGCGCCGGAGCGCACCGCTACCAGCCATTGATAGCGGGCCTGCTCGCCCGCCGGGACCGCGGCGGCCGGTGCCGCCGCTATGGTGCTGGCGTCGGGCTCCGGCGTCGGGGCGCCGTCCTCGCCATCGCCGTCACCTTCGTCTCCACCCTCATCCTGGGACGCGCCCGCGAGCTGTCCATCCACGTGGACCGGGGCGCCGCCGCCCCCGGGCAGCACGTAGAAGTCGCGTCGGTCGTGGGGGTCGGCCATGGCGCTCACCGGCACGCGGCCGGCAGTGGTGGGGAAGAAGAGATGCGCTTCCACCGAACTGCGGGTCACCGGCAGGTCGAAGCTCACCTGGATCACGGGCTCGGTCGGCCCGGACCATTCACGCAGGTAACCGTATTGTGCGCGGGGCCGCTCGGTCTCGAACTCTTCAGTGGCGTCCTTCTCCAGCTCATTGCCATCGGTGGCCTTGATGCCGGCATGCACCGTCACCTTGTAGGAGGTGGCGGGCGCGAAACCGCCTTGTTCCACCTGATAACCGAAGCGGGCGTAGCCGGGCGTACCCGGCTTGCTGCGGTGCTCGCCGAGTTCACAGGCGAGGGTAGAGGTGTTCACCCAATGCCAGCTGCAGTCCAGCGCCGGCGCGATGTCGACGGGCACGCTGTCGAGCTTGGGCGGCGCGGCGCCCAGTACCACCATGGGGCGGTCGAACTGGATGACCACCTGGCGCTGCGCCGACTCCACCTGCCCCGATGGCGTGATGCGCAACACCTGCACCGCGCCGCTGGGCGTCGCGATGGATTGCGTGTCGGCGGACGAGATACCGGCGAGCGCCAACAGCGCGGCGGTGGCCGACGCGCGCAGCGCGAGAGAGCGACGAGACATGGATTTTCCCCTGCGCTCCCAGCGCGCCTCGGATGAGTCGCGAGTTCCCCGGAAACGTGGGGACCAGCCTAGCAAGCCTATTTTTCGGGGGTCAATGAGCGGGGTTTTCCCGGCCGAAACTGCCTGTCCCGGGGGCGGCCGGGGCCCCTCGGCCCGCACCGCCGCGGCATGCGATGATGCGCGCCATGCGCCGCCTAATCCTGTGCATCTTGTTGTCCTGCATGCCGCTTGCGGCGCTCGCGGGGCCGCCCTATCTCACGGACGATCCCGACCCCATCGACTACCAGACCTACGAGATCATCCCGGCTTACGCGCTGGATCGCGCCGGCGACGGCGAGGAGATCGCGGGGCCGGTGGCGGACTTCAATTACGGCATCGCGCCCGACATGCATCTCAACATCGGACCGGCCTGGGTGCACACGCTGCCAGACGGCGGCCCTTCTGAATCGGGACTGGGCGACACGCGCTTGGCGCTGAAGTGGCGCTTCCACAAGGAGAGCGACAGCTCACCGGAGATCGCCATCTATCCCGCGGTAGAACTGCCCACCGGCAATGCTTCACGCGGCCTGGGCAACGGCCAGGCCTGGTATCAGTTTCCCATCTGGTTCGGGAAGGGCTGGGGCGGGGGATGGAGCAGCTATTGGGGCGCGGGCTGGACCCTCAACCATGCGCCGGGACAACGGGATTATTTCTACGGCGGCTGGCAGCTGCAGAAGCAGCTCAGCGACACCTGGAACCTGGGCGGCGAGATCTACTCGCAGGCTTCCGACGCCGTGGGCTCAGCGGGCTGGACGGCGCTGAACCTGGGAGGGGGTTACAAACTCTCCACCGACACCAGCCTGATCTTCTCCTTCGGCCACAGCTTCGCCGGGGCCCGCCACGCCCTGGCTTATATAGGCGTGGACTTCCTCTGGTGAAGCAGCCTTAAAGGTTCAGGCCGCGGAATCCTTGCGGGGCGTCTGGGTATCCTTCGGCGTACCGGGACGGGGGCCCGCATCCTGACGGTTCAGGCGGCGCCGGCGGCGCCCCGCGGCCAGGCGCTCGAGGCGGCTGTCGACGTAGGCGGAGTGGGAATCGTGGATGAGTCGCATGGCAGCAGTTCCTTGGCGATGTGATTTTCGGGTACGGCGGGCATTCTGCCGGCGGTTTCTTGCGTGGATGTGTAAGCCACATGAAGATCTGAAGTCCCGCAAGGTATTGGTAAATAAGGGTTTTACCGCCTGGCCTCGCTGTCATCCCGTTGTAATATTTCAGTCATCCTGTCGTCATGCCGCACCCCTAGATTTGGCGGCCATCCCGATTGGGGTGCCGCAAGGTACATCGGGCCAACGACTCCCCTCTCCAAAAATCTCCCAAGGAGCCACTCATGTCACTCTCGTTCATCAAGAAGGCCGCTCTGGCCGCCGGCATCATGACCGCCGCCATGGGCGTCGCGTCTGCCGCCGACCAGCAGCAGCTCACGGGCGCTGGCAGCACCGCTATCTACCCCGTGCTGGCAGCCTGGTCCGATACCTATCACAAAGATACCGGCATCGCCCTGAACTATCAGTCCATCGGCTCCGGCGGCGGCATCAAGGCCATCGAGGAGAAGACGGTAAACTTCGGCGCCACCGACAAGCCCCTCACTCCGGATGACCTGTCCAAGAACGGCCTGGTGCAGTTCCCGGCAATCATCATTGGCATCACCCCGGTAGTGCACCTGGATGGCGTGGCCTCCGGCCAGCTGGTGCTGAACGGCCAGGTGCTGGCTGACATCTTCCTGGGCAAGATCACCAACTGGAACGACAAGGCCATCGCGGC
>DASXYJ010000250.1:0-27618 GCA_036502565.1 Gammaproteobacteria bacterium | reverse complement strand
ATAGGTATAGTTGCGGTTCAGGATCACGCTCTGCGGCTCCAGGATCACGGCGCCCTGCACGGTCAATGAGAACTCCACTTCGTACTGCACCTGGTAGAGCAAGGCCTGGCCGGACCGGCTCAGGGCCAGGGGCCGGTTGCTGTGGGTGACGCTGATGATGCTGAGGATGGTGCCGGCACCCAAGGGCGTAGTCAGGACCTGGGTATCGTCCGAGGCCAGGCCCCGGCGCAGCTCCCGCAGCAGGTCACCGCTGCTGCCCGGCGCCGCGATGTAGATCGTGCGCATGGACGGCGGCAGGTCCGGCGCCCGCCGCAGGTGGAAGCCGCAGCCCACCAGAAGCAAGACCAGCAGGCCGCTCGCGATCAGTCGATTCACGCCACCACCACGTTCACCAGCTTGCCGGGCACCACCACGATCTTCTTAACGTCCTTGCCTTGGACGAAGGGCTGCACGGAAGGTTCCGCGAGGGCGGCCTTTTCTATGGCCTCCCGGGGGGCATCCACCGCCACCTGGATCCTGCCCCGGAGCTTGCCGTTCACCTGTACCACCAGTTCCAGGCTGGAACGCTTCAGGGCTGCCGGGTCCGCCTCCGGCCAACGCTGGGACATGACCGAACCCGGGTGTCCCAGGCCTCTCCAGAGGCTCTCGGCCACGTGGGGCACGATGGGCGCCAACATCAGCACGATGCCTTCCAGGCATTCCTGGCGCACCGCCCGGTCCTGGGGACCTGTGCCTGCCGCCTTGGTGACGGCATTCAGCAGCTCCATCACCGCCGCGATGGCGGTGTTGAAGGTGTAACGGCGGCCGATATCGTCGCTGACCTTGGCGAGGGTCTCGTGCAGCTGGCGGCGCAAGTCCTGCTGCTCGCCGCCCAAAGCCGCCGCATCCAGCGCGGGGGCCTTGCCGGCAGCGGTATGTTCCCCCACGGCCCTCCACAGGCGCTTCAGGAAACGTTGCGCGCCTTCCACGCCGCTCTCGGACCACTCCAGGGTCAGTTCCGGCGGCGCAGCGAACATCATGAACAGGCGTACGGTGTCGGCGCCGTACTTCTCCACCAGCATCTGCGGATCCACGCCGTTGTTCTTGGACTTGGACATGGTGCCCATGCCGTCGTATTGCACCGGCTGGCCGTCGGCCTTGAGCAGCGCGCCGGTGACGCGGCCATCCGCATCGTGCTGCAGCTGCACCTCATCGGGACTGTAGTAGACGAGGCTGCCGGCGGCGCCCTTGCGCAGGAAGATGTGGTTCAACACCATGCCCTGGGTGAGGAGCTTGGTGAAGGGCTCATCGAACTTGAGCAAGCCCATGTCGCGCATCACCCTGGTCCAGAAGCGCGAGTACAGCAGGTGCAGGATGGCGTGCTCGATGCCGCCGATGTACTGGTCCACCGGCAGCCACTCGTCCACGCGTCCGTCCACCATGGCCGTGTCGTTGTCGCGGCAGGCATAACGCATGAAGTACCAGGACGAGTCCACGAAGGTGTCCATGGTGTCGGTCTCGCGCCGCGCCGGCTTGCCGCATCTGGGGCAGCTGCACTCCACGAAGGCCTGGTACTTGTTGAGCGGGTTGCCGCTGCCGTCCGGCGCCAGGTCCTCCGGCAGCACCACCGGCAGATCCGCGTCCGGCACCGGCACGATGCCGCAGGCCTCGCAGTGGATGAGCGGGATGGGGCAGCCCCAATAGCGCTGGCGGGAGATGCCCCAGTCCCGCAGCCGGTACTGGGTGCGCTTGGCACCGAGGCTCTTGGCAGCCAGGTCGGCGGCGATGGCATCCACGCCGGTTTCATAGGAGAGGCCGTCGTACTTGCCGGAGTTGCACAGCACCCCGTCCTTGGCGATCAGCAGGCTCTCGAGGGAGGTGGGCTGTACCGGCTGGGAGTCCTTCGCCTTCACCACCACCTGGATGGGCAACCGGTACTTGGTCGCGAACTCGAAGTCGCGCTCATCGTGGGCAGGCACCGCCATCACCGCGCCCTCGCCGTAGGCCATGAGCACGTAGTTGGCGACCCACACCGGCAGCTTCGCTCCCGTGAGCGGATGCTTGACCGTGAGTGAGGTCGGCACGCCCTTCTTCTCTTGGGTGGCGAGTTCCGCTTCGGTCACGCCACCCCGGCGGCACTCCTCCACGAAGGCGGCGACCTTGGGATCGTTCGCCGCGGCCTTGGCCGCCAGCGGATGCTCCGCCGCCACCGCCACGTAGGTGGCGCCCATCAGGGTGTCGGCGCGGGTGGTGAACACCTTGAGGGCGCCGCCCTCATAGGGGAAGCCCACTTCCACGCCCACGCTCTTGCCGATCCAGTTGGCCTGCATCACCTTGACCCGCTCCGGCCAGCCCGGCAGCGTATCCAGCGCGCCCAAGAGCTCCTCGGCGTAGTCGGTGATCTTGAGGTAATACATGGGGATCTCGCGCTTCTCGACCAGCGCGCCGGTGCGCCAGCCGCGCCCGTCGATCACCTGCTCGTTGGCCAGTACCGTGTGGTCCACCGGATCCCAGTTCACCACGCCGGTCTTCTGGTAGGCGATGCCCTTCTCCAGCATGCGCAGGAACAGCCACTGGTTCCACTTGTAGTACTTGGGGTGGCAGGTGGCCACCTCCCGCTCCCAGTCGATGGCGAACCCCAGCGACTTCAGCTGCATGCGCATGTAGTCGATGTTGTCGTAGGTCCACTTGGCGGGCGGGACCTTGTTCTTTATGGCGGCGTTTTCGGCCGGCAGGCCGAAGGCATCCCAGCCCATGGGTTGCAGCACGTTGCGCCCGTTCATGCGCTGGTAGCGGGTGATGAGGTCGCCGATGGTGTAGTTGCGCACGTGGCCCATGTGCAGCCGGCCCGAGGGGTACGGCAGCATGCACAGGCAGTAGTACTTCTCGCCCGGGGCGTCCTCGCGGGCACGGTCCGCGCCGGACTTCTCCCACAGGGCACGGGCCTCGGCTTCCACCTCGGTCGGCTGGTAGGTCTCTCGCATCGTCTCGCTCAAGCTCCCCGCTCCTCCGTCTGTTCGGCCGCGACCATGAACATCGCGGTCATGATGACATACCAACTCAAGGTGATTGAATGCACCAGCATGGTCTCGCTGATGCCGCACATGACCATGCCGACCACCACCATGAGACCGGCCAGGGACGCGCCCATGCGGCCCGGGTCCGGGCTGTTGAGGCCCTTGGCGAACAGCCAGCCGGGCACGCCGAACAGCAGCAGCAGCGCCAGCAAGCCCAGCAGCCCGCGGCTGGAGAGCGCATCCAGCACTTCGTCGTGGGGATGGTCATAGATGGAAGTCACGGGAGGCGCCAGCCCCGCATCCACCAGCCGCTGCGCCGAGGCCATGTAGGCGCCGGTGCCGACACCGGTGAACGGCGCCTGCAGGAACAGACGCCAGGCCACCGCCCACATCTCCAGGCGTTGGCCCACGGAGGACTGCAGGATGGCGTAACGGTACTCGCCGGTATAGAGCTCCAGCGGCACCAGCCGGAAGGAAGCATGGGCGGGTACTTGCAGCGACAGCCGGTCCCCCAGACGGGGGAAGGTGGAGAGCTCCTGCTTGCGGAACCTCTTCAGGTGCAGCGCGGCACGCGAGTGGGGGCCTTGGCCGAAATCCACCCGCCCGGTCCCCTTGGCCATGAAATTCAGGGTCGCCGGGCCGTGGCCCTCACGGATCGCGCGCGGCAGGTACAGGTTGTTGCTATGGTCGGACTGGTTCACCAGCTCCAGGTCCATTCCGCGCGTACAGCCGCTCGCGATCAGGTCATGCACCGGCTTGGCGGAGGCAGGAGCGATGCTGATATGCAGTTTCCGGTCATGACTGCGGGTACCGGCGCTGAGCCAAGCCTTGAGCAGCACCGGATCATCGATGCACAGCGGGGCCGGCGCGTCCCGCAGGCTCTGCTTCACGTAACTATAGGTGCGCAATTGCTCGAGGCCGTTGTCGAGGCGCTCCTGGACCTTGGTCTGAGGCAGCACGTAGAGGATGCCGAACAGGACGACCACCACAGTGCCGCCCAGCAACACCGAACGCGGACGCAGCAGGTGCCGGCAGAGCAGGAACAGCGCCAGCAACACCGGCACCGCCAGCCAGGCGCCGCGGGCGCCGGACAGGAAGCAGGCGATGAAACCCGCCACGATCCCCAGCCACATGAGCTTCGGCCCCAGCTTGGGCAGCCGCGCATCCACATACATGTAGCCGGCAGCGAAGGCCAGGGTGGTGAGGGTCGCGAGGTCGCCGAACAGGATGGCTACGTTGGTGTCGCCATCAGGCTGCAGGAAGCCCTTGATGTCGAGCCGCTCCCAGACCGCGTCCACGCCCAACACCAGCGCCCCCAGTCCGAGGCTCATCCACACCAGCATGGCCGGCGGGCGGTAGCGCCGGAACGCGATCAGCGCCGGGAACACCAGCAGCAGGCGGATATAGCGGCCCAGCAGGCGGAAACCGTAGTCGGTCTGCTGGCCCAGCTCGAAGGCCAGCACGCCCGCCAGGAAGAACAGGAAGAACACCCCCACGTACCACCACTCGCGGCGGCTGAAGCCGGTTCGGAAACCGGCGCGGGCCCAGCTCACGAGGCCGATCACCAGCAGCAGGAACAGGCTGAAGCTGTCGCTGCGGCTCACCAGCAGGCAGGCGGCCGGGAACAGCAGCACCACCACCGCGACGATGAGGCGCATGACGTGGTCGGCGCGACCCTCGCCCAGCCGTGCCCCGACCCATGCCGCGGCGTCGCGCCGCAGGCCGGCGAGCTCCTGCATCATGCGCCGCCTCTCCGGCTCCGCCAGGCGAAGCCCAACACCGTGACGAAGCTCAGCAGCGCCACCGGCACATCGCCCCAACGGGTCACCGGCGTGGCGCCGGCCAGCGGCTGGATCTCGCCTTTCAGCACGTAGACCTGGTCGGCGGGCGCGGCTGCGACGATGCGGCCGCGGTCGTCGACGATGGCGGTCAAGCCGGTGTTGGTGGCGCGCAGCAGCCAGCGGCCGGTCTCGATGGCGCGCATGCGCGCGATCTCCAGGTGCTGCGGCAGGGCGATGGAGTCGCCGAACCAGCCGTCGTTGCTCACGTTCACGAGGAAAGCCGCCTGCGGGAGAGCCAGCATGATCTCGCTACTGTACGCGTCCTCGTAGCAGATGGAGGTGCCCACGGCGTAACCCGCGGCCTCGAGCAGGCGCTGCTCACGGGCACCGGGGGTGAAGCTGGAATACGGCAGGTCTGCATCCCGCAGCAGGTCCTTGGTCCACTGCGGCAGGAACTCGAAGTTCTCGCCGAAGGGCACCAGCTTGCGCTTGTCGTAGGTGCCATCGCTGGATCCCAGGCTGATGACGCTGTTGTAGTAGTCGTGGCTGTCGTAGGTGGGCACACCCAGCAGGATGTCGCTGCCGTGCTCGCGCGCATCGGCCTCCAGCGGGTCCAGGTAATCGATCTGCACCTCGTCCTGGTAAGCGGGTACCGCCGCCTCCGGCCAGACGATGAGCTTGCTGGACCAGTTGTCGTCGGTGAGCTTGCGGTAGAGATCGAGGGTGGGGGTGAAGGCCTCCGGCTCCCACTTCTGGTCCTGGGGCACGTCGCCCTGCATCAGGCTCACGCTGAGCTTGGGCCCCGCGGGGTGAGTCCAGCGCAGCTGTCCCAGGCCCCAGCCCGCGCACCACAGTGCCACCAATGCGGCGGCCATGATCGCAGCGCGCCGCAGGCTCTTCGCTTCCAGCAGCATCAGCAGCAAGCCGGCGCTCAGCACCACCACCAGGCTCGCGCCGAAACCGCCTATATAAGGTGCGAACCCTGCCAGCACCGAGTCCACCTGGCTGTAGCCCAGGCTCAGCCAGGGGAAGCCCGACAGGAACCAGCCCCGCGTCCATTCCAGGAACACCCAGGCGGCCGGGAACAGCAGCAGCGCCCGCTTCCAGCCGGCGGGACTCCAGGCGGCGGCCAGCGCACAGGCGGCGGCGCTGTACAGCGCCATGATGGCCACCAGCATCAGCAACATCAGCGTCGCGATGGGCCCGGCGACGCCGCCCATGCTGTGCAGGCTGATGTAGATCCAGTACACGCCGGCCAGGAACTCGGCCATGCCGAACACGAAGCCGCGCCGGAATGCGCGCTTCCAGGACAGCGGGCCGATGCACCAGAGGAGGCCAGCGAGCGAGAGCACCGCGAGGGGATAGAGTCCGAAGGGCGCGAAGGCGAACACCGCCACTACGCCGAAGGCTGCCGCCAGCAGGTCGCCCTGCCAGACCTCACGCCAGCGCGCCGCCGCTTCGCCGTAGCGGCCCAGCCTGCCGGCCAGGAGACTCATGCTTTGGAGTCGGGCGGTGCGGCCTTGCGCAGCGCCTCCAGCAGGTGCAGGCGGCGGCTGTCGGCGCGCAGCACCTTGAAACGGAAACCGTCCAGCTCGATCTTCTCGCCGCGCTTGGGCAGGTGACCGAAGGCGTGGGTCACCAGGCCGCCGACGGTCTCGAACTCGTCGTCGCTCAGGATGGTGCCGAAGTATTCGTTGAAGTCCTCCACCGGCGTCACCGCCTTGACGGTGTAGCGGGTGTCGGTGTGCTTGAGGATGCGTGACTCGTCATCGACGTCGTACTCGTCATCGATGTCGCCGACGATCTGTTCCAGCACGTCCTCGATGGTCACCAGGCCCGCCACCCCGCCGTACTCGTCGGCGACGATGGCCATGTGGTTACGGCTGGCACGGAACTTCTTCAGCAGCACGTTGAGGCGCATGCTCTCCGGCACGAACGGCGCCGGACGCAGGTACTCGCGCAGGTTGAAGTCCGCGTCCTCGCCTTCCACGAAATGGTTGAGCAGGTCCTTGGCCAGCACGATGCCGATGACCTTGTCGCGGTCCTCCCCCACCACCGGGAAGCGCGAATGGCCGGACTCGCTCAGGACCGCGAGGGCCTGGGACAGGTCCATGTCCTTCTCCAGGGCCACCATCTGGGCGCGCGGGATCATCACGTCGCGCACCTGCATGTCCGCCACCTGCAGCACCCCCTCCAGCATGGTCTGGGCGTCGGCATCGAAGAGATTGCGTTCGCGGGCGTCGTTGAGGAGCTCCAAGAGCTCCTCCCGGTCGCGGGGTTCGCCGGAGAGGGCCTGGCCTAGGCGCTTGAACCAGGCTCGCAGGCCGGGGGTACCGTTCTCCTGCGGGTCTTCGGTGGACATCGGGGGGACCATCTAAAGCGGAGCGAACCGGGATTTTACCAGCAAAGACAGGGGGTTTCGGGCCGGTTCAGCCGGCCAGATAGGGGTCCGGGAAGCCCAGACCCGCCAGGATGGCGGTCTCCAGGGGCTCCATCAGGCCCGCCTGCTTGTCATCTTCGTGGTCGTAGCCGATCAGGTGCAGGCAACCGTGCACCGTGAGGTGCGCCCAATGGGCTTCGGCGGACTTGCCCTGCTCCCGGGCTTCCCGCGCCACCACCGTGGCGCAGATCACCAAGTCCCCCACCATGGGAAGCGGCACACCGCTCGGCAGCTCCGCCGGGAACGAGAGCACGTTGGTGGCGTAGTCCTTGCCGCGGTAGCGGGCGTTGAGCGCGGCGCCCTCCTGCTCGTCCACCACGCGGATGGAGAGTTCCGCCGCCTCGCGGCGTCCGGCGAAGGCCGCCTCCGCCCAGCGCTGGAACTGCACCGCCGTGGGCACGTCCTGGGCGCCACTCACGTCCTCCAGGTCCACGCTGACGCCGGGCGAGCCCATCAGTCCTTGTCGCGCTGCTCGTAGGCGGTGACGATGCGCTGCACCAGCGGGTGGCGCACCACGTCCGCGGCGTTGAAGAAGGTGAAGCTCACGCCCGGCATGTCGCGCAGCAGCTCCACCGCGTCGCGCAGGCCCGAACGCTGCACCCGCGGCAGGTCCACCTGGGTGATGTCGCCGGTGACCACGGTGCGGGAGCCGAAGCCGATGCGGGTCAGGAACATCTTCATCTGCTCGACGGTGGTGTTCTGGGCCTCGTCCAGGATGATGAAGGCCTCGTTGAGGGTGCGGCCGCGCATGAAGGCCAACGGCGCTACTTCGATGACGCTGCGCTCCATGAGGCGGGTGACCCGCTCGAAACCCAGCATCTCGTAGAGGGCGTCGTAGATGGGGCGCAGGTAGGGATCCACCTTCTGGGTCAGGTCGCCGGGCAGGAATCCCAGGCGCTCGCCCGCCTCCACCGCGGGACGCACCAGCACCAGGCGCCGCACCTCATCGCGGTTCAGGGCCGCCACGGCGCTGGCCACGGCGAGATAGGTCTTGCCGGTACCGGCGGGACCGATGCCGAAGTTCAGGTCGTGGCCGGCGATGTTGTGCAGGTAGCGGCGCTGGTTGGGGCCGCGGCCGCGGATGCGGCCCTGCTTGGTGTCGAGCGCGGGTTCGTCCTCGGCGACGGGTGCCGGCTGCGCGCGCTCCGCGAGGGACGACTGCGAGAGATTCATATGCACGGTCTCGCGGCTGATGCGCTCCCTGGCGGTGAGCGCATACAGTTCCTTCAGTACCTGGGCGGCGGCGTTCACGGTCTCGGCCGGCCCGATGATGCGGAACTGGTTGCCGCGGTTGTTGATCTCGATGCCGAGGCGCTGCTCCAGGTGCCGCAGGTGCTCGTCGAACTGGCCGCAGAGGTTCGCCAGGCGGGCATTGTCCGCCGGCTCCAGCAGGAAGTCCGTGGCGGTCGGGGTCTCCTCGGCGGCCATCATGCGGTCGCCTTCAACACGACGGGAGCTGCCGCCAGGCGGCCACGGTAGGAGTTCTGCATGACCTGGGTCACATCCACGTCCACGAAATGGCCGATGAGGCGGGCGTCGCCCGGGAAGTTCATCCAGCGGTTGCACTCGGTCTTGCCGGCGACCTCGTGGCCGTCGCGCGGCGAGACCTTCTCCACCAGCACCCGCTGGCGGGTGCCGACCTTGGCCTGCATGTATTGCTGGCCGAAGCCATGGATGCGCTCCTGGAGTTCGTCCAGGCGGCGCAGCTTCTCCGCGTGGTCCACCTCGTCCGCGTAACCCGCGGCAGGCGTGCCGGGACGGCGGCTGTAGATGAAGCTGAAGGCCTGGTCGAAGCGCATCTCGTCGACGAGCTTCAGGGTGTCCTGGAAGTCCTTTTCGGTCTCGCCCGGAAAGCCCACGATGAAATCCGAGGAGAGGCTGATGCCGGGGCGCGCCTCGCGCAGCCTGCGGATCTTGGCCTTGTACTCGAGGGCGGTGTGGCCACGCTTCATGGCCGCGAGGATGCGGTCGGAGCCGCTCTGTACCGGCAAGTGCAGGTAGTCGGCGAGCTTAGGAATATCGGCGAAGGCCTGGATCAGGCGGTCGGAGAACTCCAGCGGGTGCGAAGTGGTGAAGCGGATGCGCTCGATGCCATCCAGGGCCGCCACGTATTCGACCAGCAAGGCCAGGTCCGCGATACCGCCGCCGTGCACGGCACCGCGGTAGCCGTTCACGTTCTGACCCAAGAGCGTGATCTCCTTCACGCCCTGCTCCGCCAGCTCCGCCACCTCGGCGAGCACGCTGTCGAAGGGCCGGCTCACTTCCTCGCCGCGGGTATAGGGCACCACGCAGAAGGTGCAGTACTTGCTGCAGCCTTCCATGATGGAGACGAAGGCGGTGGCGCCTTCCGCGCGGGGCGGCGGCAGGCGGTCGAACTTCTCGATCTCGGGGAAGGACACGTCCACCACCGGGCGCGCGGTGCGGCGCGTCTCCGCCAGCATCTCGGGCAGGCGCTGCAGGGTCTGGGGGCCGAACACCAGGTCCACGTAGGGCGCGCGCTTGACGATGCCGCCGCCTTCCTGGCTCGCCACGCAACCGCCCACGCCGATGACCAGGCCGGGCTTGGCCTGCTTGAGCGCCTTCCACAGGCCGAGCTGGGAGAACACCTTCTCCTGGGCCTTCTCACGCACCGAACAGGTGTTGAGCAGCAGCACGTCCGCCTCGGCGGGGTCGCCGGTGAGGGTATAGCCCTCCGCGTCCGCGAGCACCTCCAGCATCTTGCCGGAGTCGTACTCGTTCATCTGGCAGCCGAAGGTCTTGATGTGGACGCGCTTGGTCACCGGGTGCGTCCGTAGATGTCGTCGAAACGCTGGATATCGTCCTCGCCGAGGTAGGCGCCGGTCTGCACCTCGATGATCACCAGGTCCTCGTCGCCGGGGTTGCTCAGGCGGTGCTTATGGCCCGCCGGGATATAGGTGGACTGGTCGTGTTCCAGGCGCAGGGTATGCTCGCCGTTCACGATCTCGGCGCTGCCCGCGATCACCACCCAGTGCTCACTGCGGTGCTTATGCATCTGCAACGAGAGCGAGGCATGGGGTTTCACCACGATGCGCTTCATCTTGTAGTGGGGGCCTTCCTCCACCACGGTATAGGTGCCCCAGGGCCGGTACACGGTGCGGTGCAGCTTGGCGGACTCATGGCCGGCCTTCCGCAGCTGTTCCACCACGTCCTTCACGGATTGGGTCTGGTCCCGGTGGCCCACCAACAGCGCATCCGGTGTGTCGACGATGACCAGGTCCTGCACGCCCACGGCGGCGATGACCCGGCCGCCTTCGGCCTGCACGTAGTTGTTCGTCGACCCCACCAACACCGCCTCACCGATGACCTTGTTGCCCTGGGCATCGGGCTCCACCAGTTCGCTGATGGAGCGCCAGGAGCCGATGTCGCTCCAGCCGAAGGCGCTCGGTACCACCTTCACGTTGTCAGCCTTCTCCATCACCGCATAGTCGATGGAGATGGAGGGCGTCTGGACGAACACCTCGGATTCGATGGCCACCACCGCCGGATCCTCGGCGGCCGCGGCGCTGCGCTTCCAGGATTCCTGGGTCTTGGCGTAGATGTCCGGCGCGAAGCGCTGGATGGCCGCGAGGATGGCGTCGGCCCGGAAGCAGAACATGCCGGAGTTCCACAGGTGGTCCCCGGAAGCCAGGAAGGCCTTGGCCCGCTCCAAGTCCGGTTTCTCCACGAAACGCTGCACGTCCCCGGCCTGGTCCTGTACGAAGGCGCCGGCGCACTGGATGTAGCCATAACCGGTCTCGGGTCCCGTGGGCACGATGCCGAAGGTGACGAAGTTGCCGCGCGCCGCTTCCGGTACCGCAGCCGCCACGGCCTTGGCGAAGGCCTGCTTGTCTTCCACCAGGTGATCCGCCGGCAGCACCAGCAGGAGCGTGTCGCCGCCGTGACGCTCCGCCGCCAGGAACGCCGCCATGGCGATCGCCGCCGTGGTGTTGCGGCCCAGCGGCTCCAACAGGAAAGAGACCTTGGCCTTGCCGAGGCTCCCGTCCATGGCCTCGATCTGCTCGCGGCTCTGGAAGTGGTGATCGCGGTTGGTGACGATGACGATCTCGCTCACGCCCGGTAGCGCCGCGGAGCGCGCCAGGGTGCTCTGCAAGAGCGAGCTGCCGTACTTCACCTTCATGAAAGGCTTGGGGCGGGCCTCGCGGGACACGGGCCACAGGCGCGTGCCGGCACCGCCGGAGATGACGACCGGCAGCATCATGCGTGGGCCGCCTGCATGGGGGTGCCCACGTCATCGATGAGGGTCAGGAGCTCGGCGGTGCGCAGCTCCATGAGGTTGGCGTCGCCGCGGGCCTCCACGTTGAGGCGCAGGATCGGCTCGGTATTGGACTTGCGCAGGTTGAAACGCCAGTCCGGGTACTCGAGGCTCAGGCCGTCCACCTGGTCCATATGGGTGGCAGCCTTCAGGTACTTCTGCTCCACCGCCGCGATGACCAGGTCCGGATCCGCCACCACGCGGTTGATCTCGCCGCTCACCGGGAAAGCCGCCTGTTGCGCAGCCACCAGCTGCTTCAGGCTCTTGCCGCTGACGCTGATGAGTTCCGCCACCAACAGCCAGGGGATCATGCCGCTGTCGCAGTAGCGGAAGTCACGGAAGTAATGGTGCGCACTCATCTCGCCGCCGTAGAGGGCGTCCTCGTGGCGCATGCGCTCCTTGATGAAGGCATGGCCGGTCTTGCTGAGGATCGGCAGGCCGCCGGCGGCTTTCACCGTCTCGATGGTGCTCCAGGTGAGGCGCGGGTCATGCACGATCTTGGCGCCCTTGTTCTTGGCCAGCAGGGTGCGAGCCAGCAGGCCCACCAGGTAATAACCTTCCACGAAGCCGCCGTCACTGTCGAAGAAGAAGCAGCGGTCGAAGTCCCCGTCCCAGGCGAGGCCGAGGTCAGCCTTGTGCTTGCGCACCGCGTCCGCGGTCACCGCGCGGTTCTCCGGCAGCAGGGGGTTGGGGATGCCGTTGGGAAAACGCCCATCCGGCTCCTGCTGCAGCTTGATGAACTTGAAGGGCAGCTCCGCCTCCAACGCGTCCACGACCGGACCGGCGCAGCCGTTGCCGGCGTTGGTGACGATGGTGAGCGGTTTCAGCGCATTGAGGTCGATGTAACCCAGCAGGTGCCGCACGTAGTCGCGCTTCAGGTCCATCTCGGTCAGCTTGCCGCGGCGCAGCGGCGCGCGCCATTCCGGCTGCGAGGCGACCCGGGCCTGGATCTCCTTGAGGCCGCTGTCGCCGCTCACTGGCTTGGAATCCTCACGCACCAGCTTCATGCCGTTGTAACCCATGGGGTTGTGGCTGGCGGTGACCATGATGCCTCCCCCTAAGTTGCGGCTGAAGGTGGCGTGGTAGACCTGCTCGGTGCCGCACAGCCCGATGTCCAGCACGTCGGCGCCCGCATCCAGGATGCCGCGCGCCACGGCGGCGGCGAGCTCGGGGCTGGAGAGGCGCACGTCCTGCCCCACCGCCACCTGCTTCGGACGGGTCAGTTCGACGAAGGCGCGGCCGATGGCATAGGCGATGTCGGCATCCAGTTCTTCCGGCACGCGGCCGCGGATGTCGTAGGCCTTGAAGGAGGCGGCGAGGCGGGCCGTGAGGTCTGGGGTGGCGGTCATATATAGAGGCAGCAGCGCAGGCCCTCTTCGGGCCTTCGGCACGGTTTCGGATGGACTTGGATTATAACCGCCCCATCGGGGCGGCCGGTCATTTGACCAGGCGCAGCGCCACGCGGCCGGGGACCTGTTCCTGGGGCGTGAACTCCGGGACCAGCGCGCTGAGCGCGGCCCTGGCCCGTTCCGGGTCCGCCACCACCTCCTTGAGTCGGTCGATGTCCGCGCTCAGGGTGGCCAGCGAAGCCGGCATGGCGTTGGCCAGCAGCAGCTTCGGATGGGTGGTGCCCTGCAGCTCTTCCTTGGTATAGAAGAGTTCCTCGTGCATCTTCTCGCCGGGGCGCAGCCCGGTGTAGACGATTTGGATGTCCTGGTGGGGCTTGAGGCCCGAGAGCTGGATGAGCTTCTCCGCCAGGTCGCGGATGCGCACCGGCTCGCCCATGTCCAGCACGAAGATCTCGCCGCCGCGGCCGATGGCGCCGGCCTGCATGATCAGGCTGGCCGCCTCGTGGATGGTCATGAAGTAACGGGTGATGTCTGGGTCGGTGACCGTCACCGGACCGCCGGCGGCGATCTGCCGCTCGAACAGCGGCACCACCGAACCGTTGGAGGCCAGCACATTGCCGAACCGGGTGGTGACGAAGTGGGTGCTCTCGTCGCGGTTCAGGGCCTGGCAGTACAGCTCCGCCACGCGCTTGGTGGTGCCCATCACGTTGGTGGGGTTCACGGTCTTGTCGGTGGAGATCAGCACGAACTTGTGCACGCCGTGGCGCAGCGCGGCATCCGCGATCACGCGGGTGCCGAAGATGTTGTTGCGCACGCCCTCGGCGACGTTCTCCTCCACGATGGGCACGTGCTTGTAGGCCGCGGCATGGAAGATGATCTCGGGCTTGACCCGGGAGAACAGGGTCTCGATGGCGGCCTCGTCCTGCACGTTGCCCAGCGCGCTGGTGAACATCAGGGTCGGGAAGCTCGCCGCTAGCTCCTGGTCGATGCGGTAGAGGTTGTATTCGCTGTTGTCCACGATCACCAGCATGGCCGGATCGTGCTGGGCGATCTGGCGGCATAGCTCGGCGCCGATGGAGCCGCCGCCGCCGGTCACCACCACGCGCTTGCCGCGCAGGAAGTCGGAGATGGTCTTGCTGTCCAGCACCACCGGATCGCGGCCCAGCAGGTCCTCCACCGTCACGGGACGCAGGCGCGAGAACTCCACGCGGCCATCGGCGAGCTCGGTGAGGGAAGGCAGGGTGCGGCACGGCACCTTGGACTCGTTGCACATCTGCACCACCCGGTCCATGGTCTCGCGCGAGGCCGAGGGCATGGCGATGAGCACGATGTTCACGTCGTAGGCGCGCACCAGGCGGCCGATGTCGTCGAGGCGGCCGCGCACGCGCACGCCCTGCACCTCGTGGCCCTGCTTCTCCTTGGCGTCGTCCACCAGGGCGATGGGCAGGAACGGGCCGTGGTGGCGCAGGTCGCGGATCAGCAGCTCACCGGCGCGGCCGGCGCCGACGATGAGCGCGCGCTCCGAGGCTTCGCCGCCCAGGCTCATGAGCCGGTCCTTGAACACGCGGTACAGCATGCGGCTGCCGCCGAGCCCCAGGGCCAGCAGGATGGGGTACAGCATCAGCACCGAGCGCGGCACGCCCTGCAGGCGCTCGAACATGAAGGCGCCGACGAAGGTGGCGATGGCGCCGAGCAGCACCGACTTGATGATGCGCACCAGGTCCGGCACCGAGGCGTAGCGCCAGATGCCGCGGTAGCAGCCGAACATCCACAGCGTGAAGGCGTGCGCCGGCAGCGCCAGCGACATCACCAGCAGCATGCCGGAGAAGTACAGGTGCGGGATGGGCGTGAGGTTGAAACGGACCCAGTAGGCCAGCAGCACGGCGAGCGGGATCCACAGCAGATCGTGCAGGAACACCGTCCACCGGCTGCGTATCACCAGCCATCCGTCGCGCTTGGCATCCATCCTTAAGTTTCCTCTACTTTCGATAGCGGCCGGCGCTCGCGCGCGTTGACGTAGACGATGATCGCCACGTAGACCGCCGCCATCCACCCCAACAGGAGTCCCCCGACCCCTGCACTGCCGACCCGGAAGGCCAGCAGTGATAACAGGCTGCATTTTAACATAAGAGCATAGGCCCAAAGTGTCGTGCGGCGGTGGCTCCAACCGCTCTGCACCAGGCGCTGATAGAAGTGCTCCCGGTGCGCCTGCCAGGGCCGCCGGCCCCGCAAGGCGCGGCGTGCAAGGGTCCAGGTGGCATCCACCAGGAACGGCGAGAAGGCCAGCGCCCCCAGCCACAGCGGGAAGAGCTGCAGGCGTTCCGCCAACAGCATGAAGAAAGCCGCCAGGAAACCCAAGGCGCCGGAGCCCACGTCACCCATGAAGAGGCGCGCCGGCGGGAAGTTGAAGGGCAGGAAGCCCAGCGCCGCCGTCGCGACCACGATCACCATGCCGGCATAGGCAGGCGAACCCGCCGACCAACCCAGCAGCGCCAGCGTGCCGAAGCCGAACACCGCCATGCCGCCGGCGAGACCATCCATGCCGTCCATGAAGTTGTAGAGGTTCACCAACCACACCGTGAACAGCACGCTGAAGACGCGCAACAGCCACAGCGGTCCCAACCACTCCACGCCGGGGAGCAACTGCAGCGCCGGATCGAAGCCCGCCGGGTACACCAGCAGGATGGCCGCGATGAAGTGCACCAGGAAGCGCAACCAGGCCGGCAGCGGCCGCACGTCGTCGGCGAAGGACACCGCTGCCACCAGGAAAAGCGCCAGCAGCGCCGAAGCCATGCCCGGGAACCACCAGTCCTGCCAAGTGCAGGCGTAGCCGGCCACCACGCCCGCGAGGATGGCGAGGCCGCCGACACGCGGAGTGAGCTTGCTGTGCAGGGAACGGGCGTTGGGCTTGTCCAACAGCGCGTAGCGTCCACGGTAGCGGCTCAGCAGTCCGCTCAGCGCCGCGCTCACCATGAGCGTCACCAGGACCGCGAGCCAACTCACGCCGGCACTCCCGGGGCGAAGCCACGCGGCTTGAGACCGAAGTCCCGCGACGCGGCGCTGGAATCGAACACCATGTCCTGGTTCATGCGCTCCGCCATCGCCGGCGTGAGCGTGCGGTAACGCGGCAGCAGCCGTGCCGCGGCGATGCCGGCACGGTACAGGCCCACCGGCAAAGGCAGGATGCGCGGCTCGCGCCCCAGGGAGCGGAAGATGCGCTCCAGCATGGCGCGGTAGCTCAGCTGCTCGCCGCCGGCCAATTCGTAACTTGCGGAACCTCGCGCCGCCAGGGCCGCGATGCAGGCCGCGGCCAGGTCATCCGCATGCAGCGGCTGGCGCAGCCCCTTGCCGGGCGACGCCACTGGGAAGAAACCGAAGCTGCGGATCAAGCGCGCGATGCGCGCGACGTTCTTGTCGCGCATGCCGTCGTAGACCAGGGTGGGCCGGAACAGCGTGTAGTCGGTGCCGCGGGCGGCGCAGGCATCGAACAGCCCTTGCTCCGCCGCGCGCTGCAGCCGCACCAGCTCCCGGTCCTTGGGCGAACTCGACTCGCCCTTGGTGTAGACGCTGGTGGTGCCGATGGCCACCACCCGCTTCAGCGATGCCGGCGCGGCCGGGAGTAGCCGGGACAGGAGCGGCAGGGGCGCGAGGTTGATCAGTGCTTCGGTGCCCGCCAACGACTCGTCCCACACCTGCTCGCGGGCCGCATCCACGCGCCGCCAGCCTGGTTCGCCGTGGGACTGGCGGCTCAGTACCGTGACCTGGTGGCCGAGAGCCGCGAGGCGCGGCAGCAGGTAATCCCCCACCACGCTGCTGCCGCCGGTGACCAGGATGCGTGCCACCGCTCAGCGCCGATAGGAGAGCAGCGCGAGCGGCGTGAGCGCCGCGGCCCGCGTCCAGACGGCGCCCCATACCAGCGCGCTGAACCAGGTCGGGTACCCGGCCTTGAGGAACTTGGAGTAGTAGCGCCACATGCCGCGGTGTTTCTGCCAGAGCACGAACACCGGACGGCGCCGGCTGGAAGCGCCCTGGGCATGGCTCACGGTCACGTCCGGCACGAACAGCACCGAGTAGCCGGCCTGCTTGATGCGCATGCACAGGTCCAGGTCCTCGCAGTGCAGGAAGTAGCCCTCGTCCCAGCCATGCAGGCGCTGGAACAGGTCGCGGCGGATCAGCAGGCAGGCACCGGAGATGGCTTCCACCGCCACCGGCTTGTCCGGCAGCGGCGTGCCGGTGAGATCGAATCCCGCCACCTTGCCGTCTCGATCCGGCTTGTGCAGGTGCAGCACGCGCATCAGCGCGCGGCGCGGGTTGGGCAGGAAGCGGCGGCAGCCGCGCTGCTCGCTGCCGTCTGAATTGAGCACCAGGGGCCCGACCATGCCGACGTCCGGGCGCGAGTCTATCACCTGCACCAGGCGCTGCAGGGCGCCCTGCGGCACGCGGCAATCCGGGTTCACGAACAGGATGTAGCGGCTGTCGGCCTGGGCCGCGCCCTGGTTGCAGGCGGCGGCGAAGCCGCGGTTCGAATCGTTGCGGATCAGGCCGAGCTTGCGGTCCGTACCCGGCTCGAGACCGGCGAGGCTGTCGTCGTGGGAGGCGTTGTCCACCACCACCACGCGCGCCAGCTCCGGCTGTCCCTCCAGGGATCCGAGCAGTCCACCCAGCACCGGGCCGCCGTTGTGGTTCACGGTGACCGCGGTGACGGACTCCCGCGTGTCGGTCCCTTCCACGAAGCCGCGCATGAACTGGTCCATCACGTGTTGGGTCATGGCGCCCTGCACGTGGCGCAGGTCCTCCTCCCAGGCCAGCTCGCGCTGCGAGTTCATCACGATCTCGTAGCTGGGGAAGTACTGCACGTTGGCATGGGCGGCGGCGAAGTCCTGGGCCACCACCCGCAGGGTCGACTTGGAATAGGTGTTGGCGACCACGATGTCCTGGCCGGTGAAGGTGGCGTTGAGCGGCACCGGCGAGGTGGTGACCACGATCTGCAGCTCGGGATGGCCGAAGCGCTTGAGCAGCGCGTACAACTTCTCCAGGTTCTCCATGTTCTGCAGGTAGTTGGAGACCATGAACTCGTAGCGGGACGGGTCGCGGGCGCGCATCTCGGCGCTGGGGGTGGTGTTGAGGTGCACCTTGGCCTGCCGGTCGTACCAGACCTCCACCAGCCCTAGGGTCATGAACAACACCCGGCAATCCTTGAGGCGCGCGTTCACCGCCTGGATGATGCGGCGGCGCTCCAGGGTGCCGGCGCGGTCCACCACCGGGAGCGTGGGGTTGACGTGGGGGTCGACGCAGCGCTTCTCGTCCAGGTCCACCAGGCTGGTCTCGGGGAACGCCGCCTGCGGATCCAGCGCCCAGCTGAGCTCGTTCAGTATCGAGTAGGTGGTGTACTTGTTGGTGAAGCCCAGCGCCGTGACCTTCTTCCCATCCACGGTGCTGAAGCGGTCGAAATCGGTGGCGGCGCTCTCCACCTGGAAGCCGCGGCCCTTGAGCGCGCTCTCGATGCCGCGGGCGAAGCAGGAACCGATGGCGAACAGCCGGTCGCCGCGGGTGATGCGGAACTCCGGCTTCACCACCGCGAAGAAGCGCGGCTGGCGCAGGCGCTGGGCCGCGTAAGGCCCGCCGGCGTCCTTGAGGTCGATGCCGGCCGCGGACCAGCGGGTATGCGGATCGGCGGATTTCTGCGGGGGTTTCTTGGGGGCGTCCATGCTGCTCAGCCGGCGGCCTTGCGTTGGTCGTGCCGTTCCGTGGAAGCGATCACTTGGGCCAGGCCCTGGCGGATCACGTCAGGCGAGAAGCGTTCGCGCAGCAGCTGGCGGCCGGCGGTGGACATCTGCGCCCACAACTGCGGATCGTCGTAGAGGCGCACCACCGCGTCGGCGAACTCCTGCGGCGTGTCCGCGATCAGCACCTCGCGGCCGTGCTGCAGGTACATGCCCTCGGCGGCGATGGAACTCGCCACCACCGGCAGGCCGTAGCTGAAGCTGGTGCCGAGCTTGCCCTTGATGCCGGCACCGAAGCGCAGCGGCGCCACCATCAGGCGGCAGGCGTTGAAGTAAGGCGTGATGTCCTTCTGGAAGCCCAGCACCTGCACATGCTCGCTGGCCAGCGCCTGGATCTCCGGCGTGGGGCGTGAGCCCAGCACCAGGAAGCGCAGCTCGGGGATGCGCTGACGCAGCTGCGGCAGGATCTCGCGGCAGAAGTACAGCACCGCCTCGGCGTTGGGGGTGTGCTGGTAGCCGCCGATGAAGAGGATGTCGCGGCGTTCCTCGAAGCCGGGCCCCGGGGCCTCCTCGGGGATGACCAGCTGCACCACGTGCACGTTGGCGCGCGCCACTTCCTTGGCCAGCAGTTCCTTCTCCACCGGGCTCACCACGATGCTGGCGTCCGCCTGGGTGATGAGCCTGAGCTCATCCTGGCGGGTGCGCTCGGCGCGCTCGCCCAAGAGCGGGTTCTTCTCCACCTCCGCCTGGCGGCGCTCCCGCAGATAATGCAGGTCCACGGTGTCATAGATGATGCGGATGTCCGGCGCGAGGCGGCGCAACGTGTCCATGTGGCGGATCGCCACATACGGCCGACACAGCATGGCCAGCTGGAAGTCGCGGGCGCGGGCCGTGAAGAAGTGGCGCGCCGACAGGCAATGGGGCTCGTAGATGCACTCGATGCCGAGTCGCTGCAGGTCGCGGGTGTACTCCCCGTCGTGCAGCAGGTTGTCCGGCATGAAGGTCACCTGATAGCCCAGGTCCTGCAAGAGGCGCAGGTGATAGAACTTGAGCAGCGAGCCCGCGTCGTGGTCGGGACGCGGCGTGGTGGCGTCGATCACCAGGATGCGCTTGGTGACGCCGCGGTCCTTCTCCAACATCGGCTCGATGCCGTTGGGGCGGTGCGAGGCCAGGGTGTCCTTCCAGCGTTCGTAGAACTTCTTCTGGTTGACCACCTGGTGCTTCTTGACGCCCGACGCCAGGCTGGTGCCGGAGGTGATGCCCTCGTAGTGCACGATCACCGAGTTCGGCTGGTACAGCACGCGGCGGCCGGCCTTCTTCACCTGGAAGGCCAGGTCCGTGTCCTCGTAGTAGGCCGGTGCATAATGGGTGTCGAAGCGCCCCAACTGCTCGAAGAGCGCCCGCGGCAGCATGATGCTGGCGCCGGAACAGTAGTCCACGTCGCGGCGGTAGCTGTATTCCGGCTTGTCCGGATCGTCCATGCGACCGTAGTTCCAGGCGGAGCCGTCCTTCCAGAGGATGCCGCCGGCTTCCTGCAGGCGTCCGTCCGGGTAGACCAGCTTGGAGCCCACCAGGCCCGCCTCAGGCACCGCCTCGAACGTGTCGCGCAGCTCGTCCAGCCAGCCCGGCGACACCTGCACGTCGTTGTTCAGGAAGTAGACGTACTCGCCTCGGGCGGCGGCGGCACCGGCGTTGCAAGCGCCGATGAACCCCAGGTTCTTCTCGTTCTTGATGACCCGCAGTCCCTTGCAGCGGGCCAGTACCGCCTGGGTCTGGTCCGAGGAACAGTCGTCCACCACGATCACTTCGTAAGGCGTACGCGCGCCCACTTCGGCGATGGACTTCAGGCAATGCAGGGTGTGGGCGATGTTGTTGTAGACCGGGATGATGACCGAGACCTGCGGCGCGTCTGACGCGGTGATCTCCAGCACCGGCGTGCCCGCCGGCAGGGCCAGGGCCGCGGACGGTCCCTTGAGATCCACCTTGGCGCCGCGCACCGCGCGGGACTTGTAATCGGCGCTGCCCGGCAGGCCCATGCCCAGGAGGCGGCCCACGTTGCGGCGGATGCCGAGGCGCAGGCTCATGGGCATCGGCACGGCGTAATAGGCGTCGCGCACCATCAGGCGCAGCATGCCCTTGTTCACATGGCGCATCTTAGGGATGCCGCGCAGCAGGGAGGAGAACCAGCGCAGCGGCCGGGTGATCTGCCAGGAGATGGAGGCGTAGATGCGGCGCTGCTGGTCATCGTAGGTCCGCAGTTCGCCGCGCTGCCACTCGATCTCCTGGGCGCGGGCCAGCGCCAGGCCGGCGTGCACGCCCCGCTCCTCCACCACGTGGCGGATCTCCCGCTCCTTGTCCTCGAGGATGCGGCGCTGGGAGCGCAGTTCAGCATAGAGTCCGCCGAGGATCTGGTCATAACCCGCGGCCATGGCGTTGAGCTGTTCGCGGGCCGCATCCAGGGTGGCGGCAGTGCCGGCACGCAGTGCCTTATAGGTCTCCTGCGCCAGCTTGCCCAGGGCGCCCTTGGGCAGGCCGTCCGCCGCCGCGTGATGCCGCAGTTCCTTGTGCACGAAGCGCCCCATCTCCGACTCCAGCGCCGCGGTATCCGTGGGCCAGCTGAGTCCGAGCGTGGACCAGGCGGGCTTCAGGGTGCCCTGCCAATCCTTCAGCAATTCTGCGTAATCCACGGTCACGCGCTTGCCGCCGCGGCTCGCGGCCTCCGCGTCCAGCAGGTAACGCAGCGTCAGCAGGGTGGATTTCTCGGGGCTGAAACCGTTGCGCGACTTGAGCGAGGCCACGATCTCACCCGGTTCGCGGGTGGAGAGCAGGTACAGCGGTTCCCAGCCCAGTTCCTTCAGCAGTTCCTGCCACAGCGGCAAGAGGCGGCAGAGGCGCGGATCCTTCACGCAACCGAGGGCAGCCTGGCCGAAGTCCCGTTGCAGCACCGTCTTGAGGGCCGCGCGCTGGGCCTGGATGCCGGGGTAAGTCCACCACTTGTCCGGCAGGGCCCGCACGTCGTCCCAGGCGAAGCCCAGGCGTTCGAAGATCTCGTCGTGGATGCGCACGATCTCGTCGTGCTCCCAGAAGCCCATCACGTTGTCCTGGCCCGCGTCCATCATGCGACCGCCGAGGTCGGCGCCCAGCAGGCGGCAACTGCCCGCCAGCAGCGAGGTGCCGCTGCGGTGCATGCCGAGCACCATCAGCATCTTCATGCGTCGGCCCTCCACAGCGCACCAAGGCGCGCCATCAGGCTGCGGCGGATGCGTTCCACCGGCGGCGACTGCAGGGTCCGGCTCTTCTCCTCGAAGTGGCGCTCCAGCTCGGCATAGGCGTGGTGGTCGCCCTGCTCCAGGTTCTCCGGCGCCGCGAGGATCTCGCGGTACAGCTGCTCCGCGTCGCGGGCAGCCTCGGTGGACGAGTCCACCGGCACCGCCTCGGTCGCCACCTTCGAACTGTTGATCTTGACGTCCAGCGGCTCCAGGCATTCCGCGGCATAGCTCTCGCCCAGGAACGCCAGCACCCGGCGGAAGGCCTGCTCGGAACGCCCGGTGAAGTCCTCGTAGCGCACCTGCAGCATGCGCGCGCGGCCTAGCGCCCGCTCGCCCAGCCAGGCGGCATGGGTCAGGCGCGTCCAGGTGCGGTAAGCCTCGTCGTGGCCGAAATCGCGGGCTGCGTCGCTGGTGCGGGAGAACTTCATCAGCGAGCGCGCCACGTCGTGGGGATCGCGCAGCAGGTGGATGAAGCGCGCCTGGGGGAACAGCTTGGACAGCGGATAGATGTAGTGGGAGTTCTCGGGGGTGGCGTCCGCCCAGCGGCGCTTGGGATCGCCGCTCGAGCGGCGCCGGCGCATGTCCTTCTTCACCCGCTGCTCGGTGCGTCCGATGAGCTCGGGGTTCAGGGCCTGGATCAGCTTGTCCACGCCCTCGCCGAACATCCGGTAGAAGTCGTCGCGGCTCACGCCGGCCTGGGACAGGTGCGAATACTTGCCGTTGACCGTGCCCAGGCGATACAGGTTGTCGACGTCCAGCCCCAGCCGGGCCAACCAGTTGGTCTCCGGCAGGTTCACGATGTTGGGATGCTGCCCCAGGCACCAGCAGAAGATGCTGGTCCCGGAACGGTAGGAACCGACCACGAAGACAGGGCTATGGGCTTGGTCCGCCATCGACGCAGGGTCCCTGAGAGATTTCCGGAGCCGGTGAAGGCAAGACCCTGAATTTTATCTCATTTATCCCCAGGCTGCCCCGGATTCAGGCCTTGGGGCGCTGGAAAACCGTGGGGTCGCCGTCCCGGGTGTAACCCATGGCGGCCAATTCGGTGCCGGCCAGGCGCCAGGCCAAGGCCTGGTCCCTGGCATTCAGAGCTTCGTGCCACTCCCCGGCCACGCCTCGGCGCATCACCGATTCGCTGCTCACGCCCCGGGGTCGGCCGCTCTGGGCCTCGAAGGAGCTGGCCTTCGCCACCGCCGCGAGGGTCGCGGGTGAATGGTCGGCCCCGAGCCAGGCCATGAGCCTGCCGAACTCACCCTCGAAGTCCGCCAGCAGGTCTTCGTAGCGCAGCACGTAGAGCTCGCCCCGCTCCGCCGCCGCCAACACCCGCCGCACCCGCTCCGCCCACACCTTCACGGTGCGGCCGAGACGCCAGTCTGGACCGTAGCCCGCCCAGCGATGCAGCAAGGTGATGCCGCCGATGGCGGTCGCGCGCACCAGCGCGACCGGCTTGATGAAGCTCATATAGCCGTGATGCCAGGCCATGCGCTCGGTGCGCATCACCCGCCGGTAATGGAACGCGGACACCGCCGCGTCGCGACCGTCGCGCACGATGGCGACCTTCGGCGCCGCCGGCCGCCACTCCTGCAACGCATCGAAGCACAGCACCTGATCGGCGCCCTTCAGCACCAGCCTGCGGTCGGGGGGGTACCCGGGGGCCAAGGCCGCCAGGAAACCATCCATGGCCGCGGCGGCCGTCTCGGCGTCGCGTATCGCCTCGAAGGCCTTCTCCAGCAGCGGCGGCTCGAAGTTCAGGAAGCCCAAGGGCCGGCCCTCCCGGCTCTTGCCGCCCTGGGTCTTCACCATCTCCCGGAGCACGCCGATGGCCAGGTGCGCCGGCAGGTCGTAGAGGGAGGTAGCGGGCTCGGGCTTGGGATCGCTGAGATGGGTGCGGAACGCGCCCGGCGCCAAGTGCTCTGCCCTCAGCGCGCAGAAGGAGCTCTTGCCAAACACGTTGGCGAGGCGTTCGCGGCGCGGCAACAGGGTGCGGCCGTCGCGGCCGGTCATGGAACGCAGGATGTCCAGCTCCCGCAGCGCGGCGAACTGCGGATGCGCCGCGAACGCCGAGAGCAGCCAGCTGGTGCCGTTCTTGTAGAGCCCCACGATGCAGACCGGATCGGGACCGGGACGCGTGCTCATGGCCGTCTCCCGCCCGGCTTGAGGCTCTGCTGGTAGTGCTCCACCACGCTGCGCGGCTCGCCCACCTCCACGGTGACGCCCTTCTCCACCCACACCATGCGGTCGCAGAGGTCGAGGATGGTCTCGGGATAGTGGGTCACGATCACCACGGTCTTGTCCGAGGCGATCTTCTCGCGCATGGCCCTGGAGGATTTCTCGCGGAAGCTGGCATCGCCGGTGCCGAGTATCTCGTCGATCAACAGCACGTCGGGATCGGCCTGGAAGGCCACCGTGAAGCCCAGGCGCGCGCGCATGCCGGAGGAATAGGTGCGCACCGGTTCGTCGATGAACTGCTCCAGCTCGGCGAAACTCACCATCTCGTCCATGCGCGCCTCGACTTCGGCCTTGGTGAGACCCAGCAGGATGCCGGAGAGGATGGCGTTCTGGCGCCCGGTCAACGCGGGGATGAAGCCCGCCTGCAGGGCCAGCAGCGAGACCCGCTCGGTCTTGCGCATCACCTCCCCGGTGTCCGGGGCCAGGATGCCGGCCAGGAGGCGCAGCAGCGTGCTCTTGCCGGCGCCGTTGCGGCCGATCACACCCAGGCTCTCGCCATGCTTCAGGTCGAAGCTCACGTCGTGCAGGGCCCAGAATGCGTTGCTGCGCATGAAGCCGGCGCGACGCCGATAGCGCACGCCCACGTTCTTGAGTTCGATGATGGTGTCGCCGCTCATCAGCTCATCATCACTTTCGGATAGATGCGGTCGAAGCGCTGCAGCAGCCGCCAGGCGAACCCGTATACCAGCGCCGCGAACAAGGCCACCCAGGCCAGGTGGTCCCAGGCAGGCCAGAGGTGATCCAGCAGCACGGCGCGGTAAGCCTCGATCACCTGCACCATGGGGTTGAAGGACAGCAGGTGCGCCAGGGTCGGCGGCAGCTTGCTCACGTCGTTGAAGACGCCCGATACGAACATCAGGACGATGATGCCGTTGTCGATGACCAGGCTCAGGTCCGGCAGCAGCGGCACCAGGGCCGCCGCCAGCGAGGCCAGCGCCGCCACCAGCAGCAGCTGCACCAGCACGATCACCGGCAGCGCCAGCCAGGTGACCGCCACGCCGTGCAGGGTCGCCACCAGCAGCAACAGCAGGCCCAGGATGATCAGGAACTTCATGCCGTTGGTGACCAGCACCATCCACGGCAACACGTACTTGGGCAGGTAGACCTGCTGGATCAGGCCGGTATTGGCCTGGATGCTGTTGCTGCCGCTCAGGATGGTGCTGGCGAACCATTTCCAGGGCACCAATCCGCAGAGCAGAAAGGTGAGGGTATGCACGCCGCCGCCGCGCAGCCCGAGGCCGAAAGCCACGTAGAAGGCGGTCATGTAGAGCAGCGGCTCCAGCACCCACCAGATGAAGCCCACATAGGCGCGCGCCGCTTCCGCATGCAGGTCGGCCATGCCCTTGTACCAGATCAGTTCCAGATACCCGGTCCGGCGCATGCTCAGAGTCGTTCCCCATGGATGGCGCGGGCAGCCGCGCGTGGCGCCGGCATTATAACCCGACGTGGAAGTCGCCCACCGTGACTCGGCGCGGATCGCCGTTGCAACTCAGCGTGAGCGGATGGTCGCCGGGCAGGAACAACAGCAGGCGTCCGTGCAGTCCCAGGCTCAGGCGCTCGTGGCTGTCGGTGGCGTAGACCTCGAGCTCCTCGAAGCCGAGCCAGGCACGCACCCGGCGCGCACTGCCGCTGTACACCACGTCGAAGCTGGGACTGCCGTCCCGTTTCGGGTTGAACCCTTGGCCGAGGTGGGTCGCCTTGGGACCCCATTCCGTCACCCGTATGTCGCAGGGCCGGTTCGGCATGTCGCGCGAGAGATAGCTCTCGCCGGTCGCCGGTAAGGCTAGCGCCCGCAGCGGATCGTCGTAGAGGATGGCGGTGGTGTAGTCGGAACCTGCCAGCAAGTCGGCGCGCAGCAGCTGCATGTCTGCGTACCAGGGCTGGAGCTCCCGGCAAGCGGCACTGCGGAAATCCGGCGTACACACCTCGGGCGCGCCCTGCTCCGGCACCGACAACAGGCGGCCATCCCGCAGGCGGGGATGCAGCCCGGCCGGCGGCCGGTACACGTCCAGTTCGGTCGGTCGAGTCATACCGAGCAGTCCCAGCAGGAAGCGCGGCAGTTCGAACAACGAGAGATGGCCGGGCTTCACTGGCCCGCGGCGGCCGTCGACGATGAGCAAAGGCGTCGCCTGGTGCGACTCCAGCATGAGGGCATCGAAGTCCTCCTCATGCCCCGAGAACAGGCCGGACTTGGCATAGGCGCCGAAGCCGTCCGCCAGCACCGGCAGATGGTCGCCGAAGGCCACGATGAGCGCGTCCGGGTCCCGCGCCCTGATGCGCGCCACGTAGTCCGTCAGCTCCGCGGTGTCGTAGTAGACGGCGTTGGCGTAGGCGGCAACAGAGGGGTCGGGGTAGTCGCTGCTGATCATGGCCGGGCGCTTGGCGTGATCCAGGTCGAAGGGATAGTGGCCGCTGTCGGTGGAGATGAACACCAGACGCGGGCCCTGCTTCGCGTCCTTCTGCAGCAAGCTATCCACCTGCTCGAACAGCTCCGCGTCCGCCATGAACTCGCCGTTGCGGTCGGAAGGATCGAAGTTGTCTGCGTCGTAGAAACGCTGGAAGCCGACGAAGGACAGGGCATCGCCTCGGTTCCACAGGCCGTAGGGATCCGCGGTGGCGGCATAAGTGCGGTACCCCGCCTGGGCCATCAGCCGCGGCAGACAGAGCATGGGACGCCTGAGGCTGGTGACGAACACGATGCCGGAATCGAAAGCCGGCGCGCCGCACAGCGCCTCGAACTCGGAGTTGGGCGTGCCGCCGCCGAACACCGGCACCAGCGCCTGGCTGCGCCCAGCCTGGTCGTAAAGCGCGCGGAACGCGGGCGCCAGCGGGTCACGGCTGTAGTGGGCCCCCTTGAGCAGGGAAGCATCCCACAAGGTCTCCATCATGATGATGTACACGTCGCGCCCCGCGCCCGGCTGCAAGGGCGCGAGCGGCGGCTTGGGGCCGGTGCGCGTGAGCGCCGCCATCACTTCGGTGCGGGAGGGTATCTCTCCCGCCACCGCGCGGCCGCGCGCGTACTCGTTCAGCATGTATAGGTACGGCCCCCGCTCGAAGAAATTATAGGAAGCGCCGAAGGCGTCGTAACCGTACAGCTGGTCCAACCGGCTGCGCGTCCACTCCGGCGCCAGCCGCAGGATCCCGCCCACCAGCAGCACGCCCGCCAGCAGGATCAGCGGCGTGCGCCAATGCCAGCGCAGTCCCGCGAGGAAGGCGGCGCCCAGTAGCACGAAGGGCGTGATCATGAGCAGGAAGCGCCAGCCCCCCACCTGTTCCAGCAGCACCGGCAGCGCCGTGAGGTCCGCCGGCAGCACCGGCGCATCGAAGTAGAGCAGCTTGTAGGCATTGCTCATGTAGAGCAGGCCCGTCACCAGCACCTGCACCAGGACATACAGCCACCAGGGACGCAGCAGCGCATACAGCCACCAACCCGCCAGGCTGGCGGCCAGCAGGTCCGTGGCATAGCCCTGGGTGTAGAGGGCGATCTGGAAGAAGTTGCCGACGATGAAACTGAAGATGAGCAGCGCCGCGGCAGCGGTCGTCGGCGGCAGCCACAGC
>DASXYJ010000249.1:0-5920 GCA_036502565.1 Gammaproteobacteria bacterium | reverse complement strand
AGGGCGAGGCGCGCGGATTCAAGCTAGCCCTGGACCTGCATGCGGTCATGCACCTCGTGCACGCCCGGCACGTACCAGCAGTCATAGATGGCCATGCGGCGTTGTTCGTCGCTGTGCACCGCGCCGTCCAGGGTGACCACCCGGTCCTTGGTGTGCACGGTGATGGATTCGGCGTGCAGCAGCGGATCCTTCTCCAGCACCATGGACACGGCGTCGCTGATCTCACCGTCGTTGTCCTTCTCGGCCGGCTTCACGCGCATATGGTTGTGCACGTCGCAGCTCCCGGGTACCCACCAGGCGATGACTTCCGCCAGGCGGCGGTGGGAGAGGCTGCCCACTTGGCCGTCGAGGCGCACCACGCACTCGCTGACATCCACCCCGATCCAGTCGCGCTCGCCGCTCTCCTTTCCGGGGTGCGGATGCACGGGCAGGTCGCGGAAGGCCGGCTCCTGGGACAGGGCCGAGGTCACGGCATCCAGCAGCGCCTTGCCGCTGCGGCGCTCGCCGGGGCGGAGCAGCAGGCGATCCTCTATGTCGCTCAGGCCGGATAGCTGCATGGCGATGCGGCGGGCCTTGCGCTTGACGATGATGTTGGCCACTTCGCCTTCGAGGCGCAGGCTGTCATGATAGGTGACGTGGATGGGGGATTCGTGCAGATTGATGTCCGGGTCCTTCTCGAGGGCCGCGAGCAGCGCGGCGACCAGGTCTTTCTGGGGCATGGAGGCACCTTGTCAATCTGAGGATGTTCTTCTGGCACTAGGTTGAGCCCAGGCGGCACGCTTGGCAAGTGGGTGAGACAGCGTGAAACAATCGTCAAATGACCGGTCCCGGCACGACGTGCGCGCGGCCCTCCGGCATCTGCGCCGCAGCGATCCGCGCCTGGCGAAGGCCATCGCGCAGGTGGGCCGTTGCGGCCTGGAATTCACCCCATCCCGCAGCCCGTTCCACTCCCTGCTGCGGGCCATCACCTACCAGCAACTCTCCGGCAAGGCCGCCGCCACCATCCACGGCCGGGTGGTGGCGCTGTTCCCGGTGGAGCATGGTCCCCATCCGGAACTGCTGCTGGGGATGTCGGATGCGCCCCTGCGGGGTGCCGGCCTGTCGCGCAACAAGCTCCTGGCGATCCGCGACCTCTCGGCCAAGGCCCTGGATGGTACCGTGCCGGACATGAAGGGCCTGAAGCGACTCTCCGATGAGGAGATCATCGAGCGCCTCACCCAGGTGCGCGGCGTGGGCCGCTGGACCGTGGAGATGCTGCTGATATTCACCCTGGGGAGACCCGATGTGCTCCCGGTGACCGACTTAGGCATACGCAAGGGCTTCCAGCGCGCCTATGGGATGCGCAAGCTGCCCGCCTATTCCACCCTCGAGCGCGCCGGCCGTGCCTGGTCACCTCACAGGTCGGTGGCCTCGTGGTATCTCTGGCGCATAGCCGACGGTGAGGCGGAGCTATGAGCGCGGCCTATCCTCATCTCCTGGCACCCCTCGACCTCGGCTTCGTGAAGCTGCGCAACCGGGTGCTGATGGGCTCCATGCATACCGGTCTCGAGGACCATGCCCGGGACTACGGCAAGCTCGCCGCCTATTTCGCCGAGCGCGCCCGGGGCGGTGCCGGTCTCATCGTCACCGGCGGCATCGCGCCGAACCTGGTGGGATCCCTGGCGCCTTTCGCCTCCAAGCTCAGCCGGCCCTGGGAGATCGGCCGGCATCGCCGCGTCACCGAAGCGGTGCACGCGGAAGGCGGGCACATCTGCATGCAGATCCTGCACGCGGGCCGCTATGCCTATCATCCGTTCTCCGTCTCCGCCACCTCACTCAAGTCGCCCATCACGCCCTTCAAGCCCCGCGCCCTGAGCGAGCGCGGCGTGGAGAAGCAGATCGACGACTTCGTCAGCTGCGCCGAACGTGCCCGCAAGGCCGGTTACGATGGCGTGGAGATCATGGGTTCCGAGGGCTACTTCATCAACCAGTTCATTGTGCCGCGCACCAACAAGCGCGACGATGCCTGGGGCGGGGACTTCGCCCGGCGCATGCGCCTGCCGGTGGAGATCGTGCGCCGCACCCGCGCCGCCGTGGGCGAGGATTTCATCATCATCTACCGGCTCTCGATGCTGGACCTGGTGGAGCAGGGCAATGAATGGAGCGAGGTGGTGATACTCGCCAAGGCCATCGAGGCCGCCGGCGCCACGCTCATCAACACCGGCATCGGCTGGCACGAGGCGCGCGTCCCCACCATCGCCACCCGCGTGCCGCGGGCCGCCTTCACCTGGGTCACGGCACGCCTGAAGCAAGAGGTGGCTATCCCGCTGGTGACGGTGAACCGCATCAACACGCCGGAGGTGGCGGAGCGGGTGCTGGCGGAGGGCCAGGCGGACATGGTGTCCATGGCGCGGCCCCTGCTGGCGGACCCGGAGTGGGTGAAGAAAGCCGCTTCCGGACGCAGCGATGAGATCAACACGTGCATCGCCTGCAACCAGGCCTGCCTGGACCACGTGTTCGAGCAGAAACTCGCAAGCTGCCTGGTGAATCCCCGCGCCTGCCGTGAGACCGAGATCGTGGTGACACCGGCCGCGCAGCCGCGGCGCATCGCCGTGGTGGGAGCGGGGCCTGCGGGTCTCGCCGCGGCGGCTACCGCCGCCGAGCGCGGTCACACCGTGACGCTGTTCGATGCCGCCCAGGAGATCGGCGGTCAGTTCAACATGGCCAAGCGCATCCCCGGCAAGGAGGAGTTCCACGAGACGCTGCGCTACTTCCGCCGACGGCTCGAGCTTGCCCAGGTCACCCTGGCCCTGGGCGTGGAGGTGGATGCCGCCACGCTGAAGGCCGGCGGTTTCGACGCAGTGGTGCTGGCCACCGGGGTGCTGCCCCGGGATCCGGGTATCCCGGGCATGGATCACCCCAAGGTGCTCTCTTATATAGATGTGCTGCTCAGGGCCCGACCGGTGGGCAAGCGGGTAGCCATCGTCGGCGCCGGCGGCATCGGCTTCGACGTGGCGGAATTCCTGGTGCAGACGCCTCCCTATCCCAGCCTGGACCCGCACCGTTACTTGCGCGAGTGGGGCGTGGATGAGACTTACCGGGAGCGGGGCGGCCTGATGCGTCCGCAGCCCGAGGCGCCGGCCCGGCAGATATGGCTATTGCAGCGTACGCCGTCGCGTCCGGGCCGGACCCTGGGCAAGACCACCGGCTGGGCGCACCGCGCCTCCCTGAAGGCTCATCAGGTGGAGATGTTGGGCGGCGTCGGCTATCAGCGCATCGACGACGCCGGCCTGCACGTCACCGTGCACGGCGAACCGCGGCTGCTGGAAGCGGATAACGTGGTGATCTGCGCCGGCCAGACCAGCCGGCGCGAGCTGGAAGCAGGCCTGGGCGGCGGGGAGACCCATGTCATCGGCGGCGCGCGGCTGGCGGGTGAGCTGGATGCGAAACGGGCCATCGAAGAGGGCGTGAGGCTCGCCATCAGCCTCTAGTTGCGGGCTTTTTGGCCCGTGGATTCCCCGCGGACAACAGTCTATGATTCTGCGAGGCCGCGGGGCCCTTAATTCCCAAGCCATCAACAACGGGGATCGATGCCATGACCAGCCGTGCTGTGACCCATTGGACCTTGCGCGCGGGCGCCATCGGCGCACTGCTGCTGATGTTCGGATGTTCCTCCAGCAAGCCCTATGCGCTGGTAGCCGAGATTCCGGCCAACGACCACCTGGTGGTGGGTGCCATCACCGTGAGCAACGGTCAGTGCGCCGCCGCCTTCGCTTCGCTGGACTGGGCCGATTTCTACAAGCCCAACTGCGAAGTGGTCAAGGACCAGTCCGGCTTCAAGAGCTTCAAGATCAACGGCACCCAGCTCGACTTCGGCGCCGTGGATAACGGCTTCAAGCTGCTGACCTCGCCGCCGAAGCTGCCGGCGCCGAACGTGGCTGCTGCTCCCGCCGCCGCCACCGGCAAGGCGCCCGCGGCCGCGACTCCGGCTCCCGCCGCCTCCACGGCAGCGCCGGCTGCCGGTGCCGTGGGTGAGGATTTCCCGGCCCAGTGGGCGGTGGCGCCGCACCCGGGCAACCTGCACCTGGCCGGCCAGAACCCCGGTTACCTGCTGGCCTCGGACAGTCTCGTGATCAACGGCGGCGACGCGGTGCTGGACGTGACCTTCAAGGCCGCCTACAAGCCCCTGCACATGTTCGCCATCGTGACCGCGGACGAGAAAGGCAACTTCCGCCTGGTGTTCAACCCGCACATCACCGCGCAGCTGAGCGCCGGCGGCAACTACGACGTGCAGCTGGTCTCGGAAGGCGAGGGCATCTCCGGCACGGTGTGGGACTCCCATGGTTTCGATTCCTGGACGCCGTCGCTGCCCCCCACCTGGGGCATCAAGGCCGACAAGTAAGTCTCTCGATCCAGGGACAGACTGGAGAAGGCCCGGTTAACCGGGCCTTTTCTTTTTGGGATCCCGCAGGGCTTCCTGCATCGCCGCTTGCCAGCGGCGGCGGCGCGCCATGAGAGGATTCGCGGGATGTGACTCGAAGCGTGCGGCATCCGCCGCAGGCATCCCATCCGCGCCCAGCAATCGTGCCAGACCCAAGGCAGTGGCCTCATGTAGCCGCGGGCGCTCCACGGGCAGTCCGCTCAAGTCCGCGAGCTTCTGACACAGCCCATCCAGCTGGGCGAGACCGCCGCTGATGCGTATGCGCCTGAGCCCCGGCACGGTGCCCTGCATCCGCTCCAGGTTCTCCAGCAGCAGGAACAGGATGCTCTCGATCACCGCCGCTGCCTGTTGGCCGGCATCGCCGCGACCGATGAAGCGCGAACGGAAGGCGGGCCGCCAATAGGGCGCGCCCAGGCCGCCGATGCCGTTGAGGAACAGCGGACGCGCAGCGTCGGCATCGCGTCTCTGGGAAGCCTGCATGAGCTTCCCGGAGGTGATGCCGTGGCGCTTCGCCAGGGCCTCCAGGGCGCTGCCGGCGCCGTTCACGGTGCCTTCCAGGGCATACAGTGTGCGCTCCGCATCGCGCCACAGAATGCTCTGCAAGAGTCCCGGAGCGCGCCGGGAGGAGAGGCATTGCACGAAGGCGCCGGTGCCCAGGTTCATGTAGGCGACATCGGGCTCCGGTTCCCCTGAGGCGAACAATGCCGCCGGCTGATCGCCGATCAGGACCGTGAAGGGGATGCGGCGTCCGGCTACCGACAGATGACCGAAGTCATGACGATTCGGCACGCAGCTAGGGAGTATCTGCTGCGGCACGCCGAACAGATCACACAGCCTTTCGGACCAGCCGCCGCGCCGGATATCCATGAGTTGGGTACGGGCACCGTTCACTGGGTCGGCGAAGCATGGCTGGCCTTCCAGCAATCCCGCCACGGCGAAGCTCGCCAGGGGGCCGGCAACCAGGGTGCCGTCGCGCCGTGCACGTCGCACTTCCGGCAGGTGCCGGAGGCACCAGTCGAGCTTGGTGGCGCCGTAGTGGGGCGAGAGCTTGAGTCCCGTGAGGTCCTCGACCCAAGGCGCCTCTTTCGCCAGGCTCCTCACGCGTCGTGCCGCGCGCCGGTCCTGCCAGGAGAGCACCGGCGAAAGGGGTTTGGCGCTGGCGCGATCCCAGCAGGCGATGCTGGAGCGCTGGGTGGCGAGGCCTGCCGCTGCTATCTCGACGGAAGAGGGTAGCGTGCCGATGGCGGCTTCAGCTGCCTGCTGCAGGGAGCGCAGCAGGGCGGTGGCGGAGTGTTCTACCTTGTCGGTGCCGCTTCGCTGAGTGGCGATACGCCGCTCGGCCTGGGCGAGGATATTGCCTCGCTGGTCCGCCACCATGGCGCGGCTGGCGTGTCCGCCCTGATCCAGTGCCAGGACCGCCCGTGTCATTCAGTCCACCGGTACCAGGGGCAGCCGCGCGGTATCGCCCCGGGTTTCCCGCTGCGGCAGAGAACCGCGTAG
>DASXYJ010000248.1:0-10692 GCA_036502565.1 Gammaproteobacteria bacterium | reverse complement strand
ACCTGGAACCTGATCGACACCGGCATGAGCGGCCTCACCGGCAACGCGCAGGCCTGGTGCACGCAGATCGCCGTGGATCCCGCGGACCCGCAGCGCTTGTACCTGTCCGCCCAGGTCGGTCCCTACCAGGGCTCCACCGGCGCGCGCGGGGGTGCGGCACTGTCCGGTCTCTATAGCAGCGCGGACGGCGGCGCCCACTGGGCGCAGCAACTGCCCACGCTCGCCTTCGCCGATGTGGTCATCGACCCGAGCGATGACCAGAACGTCTACGCCGGCGACCAGTTCTCCGGCGACGGCGGCGCCAGCTGGGCGCCGATCGCCACCGCGCCTTCCCGCTTCACGGTCATCGCCGTGGACCCCGCGGACTCGCAGCACCTATGGGGCGTGTCGCTCGCCGGCGTCGAGGGCGAGCTCTGGAGCAGCGCTGACCAGGGGGCGAGCTGGAACCAGGTCACCATGCCCCAGAGCGACGCGGTCTACAACCTCGCCTATGACCCGGCCACGCCGGGCACGCTGTATGCCGCCTCCATGGCCTTCGGCATATACAAGAGCAGCGACGACGGTTCGAGCTGGGAGAGTGCGACCGACGGCATCGCCGGTGTGTTCCCCTTCGACATGCTGGTGGACAGCACCGGCGACCTCTACATGGGCACGGAAGGTACCGGCGTGTTCAAGAGCAGCGACGGCGGCGCGACCTGGGTGATGAAGGACCGGGGCATCGCCGTGAACATCGGCACCTCCGGCATCACCGCCCACAAGCTGATCGAGACCACCCCCGGCACCCTGTACATGACGGATCGGCAGGCGCTCTACAAGACCACCGATGGCGGCGACGACTGGACCAACATCAGCGGGACGGCTTTCGGCGGACCGCACATCATCGCGGCGGATCCGCAGCAGGCCGATACCATCTATGCGGGGGCCGGCAACCAGGTCGTGAAGTCCATCGATGGCGGTGCCAACTGGACCCACTCCTCCAGTGGTCTGAACACCGACGGGGTCGTTTCCCTGGCGGTGGCACCGACCGACAGCAAGGTGATCTTCGCCGGAGGTTTCAGCACCGGTCTGTTCAAGAGCTCCGACGGCGGCGTCACATGGTCCCGGGCGGACACCGGCATGCCGGTGGCTTTCGGTATCGGCTGTATCGCCGTGGATCCCACCACGGCGCAGACCGTCTATGCCTGTCCCGGCAACGCCGGCATCTACAAGAGCACCGACGGCGGCGGCACCTGGGCCAAGGCGGGTGACCTGCCCGATTTCTCCTTCCAGATATTGAAGATCGATCCGCACGATCCCGAGATGATCTACGCCGCCATCCCGGATCTTGGCGTCTACGTGTCCACCGATGCAGGCGTCACCTGGAGCCAGCTCGACGATCCGGCCTCCAGCCCGGCCAGCCACAGCACGCAAGCCATGGTTCACCATGGCACTGCGTCCGGGGCCCAGGCCGCATCCTCAGGCCAGCCCGTGAGGATCTCGGAGATCGCCGTGGACCCGCGGCATGCGCGGCAGCTCTATGGGGCCACCGATGATGCCCAGGTGTACACGCTGGGGGTCACGGCCGCTGCGGGCAGCACTGCTTCCGATGGCTCTTCCTCCTCCGGGGGCGGCGGCGGTTTCCCGTTGGTCGCGAGCATCATGTTGCTCGGCTTTGCAGGCCTGCGCCGCCGCAAGTAGCGGCGACAGCGGACGCCGAGAAGGCCGCCTTGAGGCGGCCTTCTTCTTTCAGTCGAGGGGTCCCGCATTGCCGAGGTAGCGCAAGCCCACGCTCACCGCGCCTAGCGCGATCATGAGCAATATCCAGAGGAGCTTGGTGGTGGGGATCGCGCCAAGCAGATAGAACGCGAGGGTGATGACCGTGAGCACCGCGAGGATGCCCAGCATCACGCGGGCCCAAGTTTCTGGAGTAGGGGGATGACGGGAGGCCATGGTGAGGAGCATTGTCCCAAAAAAAAGGGGCGCCTCGCGGCGCCCCTCGGTTTCCAGGAAACCTTAGTCGTATCAGAAGAACGGATAACCGGACAGCGAGGCCACGTTGGTGAACAAGCCGTTCGGGTCCACGCCCAGGAGCGGGTAGGACTTGCCGGCCACCGGGTCGATCTCGATGGGCGAGCTGCCGCCGCCTTCCTGGAAGTAACCCACGCTCGCGGGCTGCCAGCCATAGGCCAGGGCGCTGCAGGCATCCGCCGGCACGCCGCTGATGTTCACGCCGGTGAAGGCGAGCGGATCGATGGCCGTCAGGGTGCCGCCGGTGCAGCGGGTGGCGTTGGGGCTGAACAGGTACACCACGTCACGCTCGATGTTGGGGGTCGAGCCGGAGGCGTTGAAACCGCCCCAGATGTCGTCACCCACGCGGGCGTTGCTGTAGTTCTGCACGATGGTGCCGTTGCCATCGGCCACCACGGTCGAATAGGCCGTGGAGGGGCCGCTGAAGTCGAACACCGTGATCCAGAAGTGGCCGTTGATGGTGTAGCGGGTGCTGGCGAAGTTGCCCACGCCCGCGTCCACCAGCACGTTCGGCGCCTGGGTGGCGGGGCCGGCTTCGTTGGCGGCCAGCACGCGCGAGTCACCCGTGGAGTTGTCGGACTCGTTGATGCTGAAGAAGCTGCCGGAGGTGCTGTCCCCCAGCACGCTGCCGCAGCGCACGCCGCTGGAGTCGGCATAGGCCTGGGTCGCCGCGCCGCCCGCGAGCGGGATCGCGTACACCGCGTAGCCCGCGGCGGTGTTCTCGGCCAGGTTCACGATGCCGGCCGCGGAATCCACCTCGGAGCCGCCCACCTGCTGGGAAGCCACGCAGGGCGCGCTGTCCGGATAGCTGAGGGTGCTCACGAGGGCCGAGCCCACCATGGCCAGGTGATAGACCCGGTCGGTGTGGTTGGTGCCGTCATCGCTGGAGGCCACGATGATGGCGTTGCCGTCCTGGCGCGCGATGGTCACGGGCGAGGGGCCGGTGGGCGGTCCCACCAGCAGCGTGGTGCGGCCGGTGAAGTTGGCCTTGTAGGCATCCACTTCGTTGCCGGTCCACACGATCCAGCGCACGAAGCTGCCGTCGGTGGGATCGGTGAAGGCGCCCAGCACGTTCCAGTTGGTGGGCTCCAGGGTCGGCGCCACGGTGTTGTCGGCGTTGGCCGGGATCAGCCAGGTCTGGGTGCCGAGGCCGGAAGCGCAGCTGCCGCCGGAGCCGACCGGTTCCACCACCGCCTGCACGTAGGCGCGGGCCGCGGCGAAGGGTCGCTCGTCGAGAGCGGTGACGCTGCACAGTTCCTGGTAGCTGCCGTTGGTGAACTGCTGCACCGGCTGGATGCTGCGCAGGTTCGCCTTGTAGAGGTGGCCGCCCTGGCCCCACACCACGAGCTGCGGCGTCACGCCGGTGGCCTGGTGGGTGGCGGCGTTGAGCGTCCAGTCGTTCAGCACCGCGACGGTCGCGCTCAAGCTGGTGCTGCCATCCAGTAGCTGGTTGGTGAGCTGGTAGGGCGGGTTACCGAGATGATCCACGTCGGCGAGCCAGATGCCCTGGTTGCCGCCGGTGTTCATGGTCTCGATGAACGGTATGTAGGAATGCGCAGCCTGGGCGGCTCCCGCCGCGGCCAGGGTGCCGGCCGCGAGCAACGCGCGCAGTCCGGTACGTTTCAGGCTCATCATGTTTAGCTCCCGTTTGTTGGTATGGACGAAGATCCGAAGGCTGCGCACGCCGTCGTCGCCGCGCACGGCGACATATCTGCGTTTTGCATATTCCCCCGTGTTTCCCCGCGTCTTTGCGTCGAGTTTTTTGCCTTGCTAAAACTAGCAGAGCATCCTTCAGAAACAAGGAAAGGACGGTGACAGCACGCGTCATCACGCAGATATATTTTCTGTAGGCCTCTGCGTACATGCTTTATGGAAAGCCGCGCGTGCAACGGCGACGCTTATGTCATGACGCCGCGGCGCGCGATGCGTCGCGCGGGGTGGCTTGAATAGGCGGCTCGAAAGGCCTATGTAACGTTATGTAAGGACGTAAACGGGCCGGGTCCCGGGCCGTTTCTAGTAGTGTGGGCAGCAGCCCCCGCCAGAGGTCTCATATATGAAGATGCACGCCGCGATCCGTGTCGCCGCCCTGGCGCTGGGCATGAGCCTGGCAGCCTCCGCGTGGGCAGACGGGCATCACTTCCACGCGATCGGCGGCGCTGCCGGCCACGCCGCGGGCGGCGGTAGCGAGCATGGCCACGCGCCGGTGGGCCCGCATCCGGCACCGCCGCCGCCTGCGCCCCACGGGGGCGGTTTCTATCACAACATCCCGCCGGCGGCGGGGCATGGCTCGCAGTTCGCCGGTGGCGATCACGGGCATGACTGGCACGGCGGGGACGGCCACGGCGATTGGCATGGCGGCGACGGCCACGGCGATTGGCACGGCGGCGGCGATCGTTGGCACCACGACTGGGGCCATGGCGACATCCGCTACTTCCATCACTACGATGCGTTCGCCTGGAACGGCGGTTACTGGCATCACGGCTGGTATGGTCCGCGCTTCGGCTGGTGGTGGGTGGTGTCGGGCGTGTGGTTCTTCTACCCGGCGCCGGTGTATCCGTACCCGAACCCGTACCTGCCGTCGGACTTCGCGGCGCCGCCTCCGCCGGTGGGCGCGCCGGCTCCGGTCGCGGACCAGTTCTGGTATTTCTGCCCGGCTGCGAACGCCTACTATCCCTACGTGCCGACCTGCCCCAGTGGCTGGCAGCAGGTGCCGGTGAACGCGGATCCAGCGCCGCAGGAGCAGCCGCCGCAACCGCCGAATCCTCCGCCCCCGGGGGGTTAGAAAAGAAGAAGGCCACTCGCTAGAGTGGCCTTCTTCTTTGGGCGGTGTGTCCAGCTCAGCTGAACAGTTTCTTCCACGCACTCAGGTCGCGGCTCTGCTCCGGGCCTTCATCGATCTGGATGCCCAGGAAGAAGTTCTTGTCGCGGCTCGGGCTGCTCCAGCGCGCCTCGCCGCGCAGGTGGAACGAGTCCTTGTAGCCGGGCACGTGGATCACGATGTCGATGCGCTCGCCGGCCTCCAGCGCCTGCTTCAGCTTGAGCTGCAGCCCGGCGGGGGAGATGTCCACGGTGGTGCAATAGAGGGTCGAATGGGCAGCATCCAGCGACTCCGCCTGGCGGTGGATCACCGCGCGGTCCTGCACTGTCTTGCGCTCGTGTCTGCGGCGTTCGTCCGCCATGCGTCACTTCCTGTGCCCCCTGGAGACAGCCATAAAGCTACGCGACTGCCGCCGGGCTCACAAGCACGCCGGGGGCCCGCGGTAAAACCGCCGGTTTCCAGGGCCGAGGCCGGATTCTGGGAATCCCGGACACTGGTATCATCGGGCATCCCCGTCCCACCCCCTTAAGGCGATGCTTCGTGTGGAAATGGTTGAAAGGCCCGCAGAGACCTGATGGCCGCCCCGAGCACAGCGAGTCCACCGACACCACGCTGATGCGCCGCGCCCTCGCGGCCGGGCTCAATACCATCACCGGTCATCGCCGCAGCCGCGTGTTGCATGCCTACGTGCAGTCGGTGAGTTCCAGCGCCGCCGGTACCCGCGCCATGGTGGCTAGCGGCGTGCCGGTGGATGCGGTGAACCACGACGCCGACACCGCCTTGCTGGTGGCGGTGCGCAAGGGCCGCGAGCCCATCGCGCGGGTGCTCCTGGAACTCGGCGCCAACGTGAACCACCAGAACCGCACCCGCCGCACCGCGCTGCACGAGGCCGCGCAGCAGGGCTCCATGCCGCTGGTGCGGCTGCTGCTCACTTACCGGGCGCGGCTGGACTTGCAGGATGTGAACGGCAACACCGCGCTGCACGCGGCGGCGGGGCGCACCCAGGTGGAAGCGGCGGAGTTCCTGATCCGTGCCGGCGCGCGTCCCGATACCACCAACCGCGCGGGACAGACGTCCTTCGCCATGGCCCATGAGCCCTTGCAGCGCAAGATGACCACCTGGTGGTTGGAGACCAGCACCCGGCTCCCGCCGCGGCGCTAAGGGAAGCCCGGCCGGGCTTCCGCGTTCAATGACTCAGTAGCATCAGGTCCGAGTCGTCGGAGACCACCTGGGCCATGAGTATCTTCCCGTCGGGCGTGAGCCCCAGTTCCGTCTTGTAACTCAGCATCGGCAGCGGCGTGAGCTTCTGGCCGTCGCCGCCGGCGTCGTAGCCGTGGCTGGCGAGCCAGGGCACGCCGCGCACCGGGCGCTGCACGTACCAGATGCGATCCTTGGCGAGATGCCAGTTGCTGCAATCTTCCGGCTGCAGGTCCGGCACCACCAGTTCCGGCTTGCCGCCGGGCTTCAGGCGCCACAGCCCCGAGGTCCAGTCGCGGGAGAAATACACGGTGCCGTCGGCGGCGGCCGCGCTGAAGTAGGCGCCGTCGAAGGTGATCTGCTGGGCTTGGGCGTCGCCGCCCGCCGCCGGCATGCGCCACACTTCCCAGGCGCCGCTGCGGCGCGACGAGAAGTAGATCCACTTACCGTCCGGCGAGTAGTGGGCGAAGCGGTCCTGGGCGGGTGAAGTGGTGAGGCGCTTCGGCGCGCCGCCCTGGGCATCCACTTCATAGATGTCGAAGTTGCCGTCCACTGCCGGTGAGTCGAACAGGATGTGCTGGCTGTCCGGCGACCAGGCGGGGCCGCTGGTGTAGGGGCCGCCGAAGGCCGTGAGCTTGAGGGCGTTGCCGCCGTCCGCATCCGCCACCCAGATCTCGCTGGTGCCGCCGCGATCCGAGGCGAAGGCGATGTGCTTGCCGTCCGGCGCGGCCGCCGGGTTCCAGTTCCAGCGGGTGGTCTCGGTGATCTGCTTCGGCTCGGCGTTGGGATGGGCCGGGTCCACGCTGAAGATATTGGTGGCGCCGGTCCACTCCTCATATACCAGCTGCCGGCCGTCACGGCTCAGCTCGGGCGTATAGGCGGCGCGGCCGGACTGGGGCACCCGCTGCGCCGGGCCGCCGTCGATGTCCACCCGCCACAGGCTGAAGGGGCCGCCGCGGTTGGAGGAGAACACGATGTGCCGGTCGTCCGGCTCCCAGGAGAGGCCCTCGATCTTGAGGTTGTCGAAGGTGAGGCGCTTGGGCTCGCCGCCGCTCACCGGCACCACGAACACGTTGGCCACGCCCGGCGCGTGCCAGCGCACGAAGGCCAGCAGCGTGCCGTCCGGGGAATAGGCCGGGTACTCGTCCTGCCAGTCCGTCGCCGGCACCTCGGTGAAGTGATGCACCACGCCGGTGGCCACGGTCATGAGGTCGAGGCCCCGGGAGTCCGGCGCCTTCATGGCGATGGTGCTGCCGTCCGGCGACCAGGAGATGGTGTCGCCCTCGTACTTGTCGCAGTCCGCGAGCTTGCGCGAGGGCCCGCCGAGGGGCGAGACCGTCAGCAGCGCGCACTGGTTGTCGTCGATGTCGGCGTAGGCGATCTGGGTGCCGTCCGGCGACCAGCGCGGCATGTGCTCGTGGCCGTCGCCATTGGTCACCTGCAGCAAGGTGGAGGAGGAAAGGGCCTGCACGTAGATGTGGTACTGCGGGTCCGAGCCGCCCGGATCCTTCTCCCAGACGAAGGTCACGTGGCTGCCGTCCGGCGAGAGGCTGGGCTCCATCTCCTTGCCTTCCAGGCTGGTGAGCGGCGTCACGTCGGCGGATGCATCCGTGCTCACCGCCATCGCCGCACCGCTGCGGCCGTGGGCGAACTGGTACACCAGGCCCGCGCCCGCCATCACCGCCAGGCTCACGGCCCAACCCATGAAGGCAGGCCGGCGCCGGGGAGCGGGGATCGCGGCAGGATCGGCGGGTATGGTCGCCGCCTCCGGCTGTACCAGCCGATAGCCGGTCTTGGGGATGGTCTCGATCTCCGCGTCGCACTTCAGCTCGTCGGTGATCAGCCGGCGCAGCTTGGAGACGGTGCGGTTGAGGGCGTCCTCGGTCACGTGCTCGTGGCCCCACACCGCCTGCATCAGGGCGTCGCGGGTCACGGGCTCGCCGCGGGCCGCCAGCAGGCAAGCCAGCACCTGCATCACCCGGGGCTCCAGGCGCACTTCGGCGCCGGCGCGGGTGAGCCGGTTCAGGGCGGGCTGCACCCGCCAGTCGCAGAGGCTGTATTCGGCCGATTGGTTGTCTTGCATGACGTCGTTCTTCACAGGCGCCACAAGGTCTCCCCGTTGCCCCCGATGATGCCTATGGACCGCGCCCACGGGTAGTGGTGCGGCGAAAAGTCGGCGTTTAGTCAGGAAAAGTCCGGCATCCCTCAGGCGGTCCGGAGCCCCGGCTGCGCATTCTACGCGCACCTGAAACCGAGGCAGCCCGCATGAGCCGTCTGGCCGTGTTCCTGATGTGCCCTCTCTTGGGCCACGCCGCCCCCCTCCCGGCAGGGGGCGCGGTGGTATCCCACAGCAGCATCGCCTTCACCATGCAGGAGAAGGATCTGCTGCCGGAGAACCTGGCCTACGACCCCCGGTCCGGGGACTTCTTCGTCGGCAGCACCCGCAAGGGCAAGGTGGTCCGGGTCACCCCCGGCTGCCACGAGCGGGACTTCGTGCCGGCCCGGGCCTTCGGGCTCTGGCAGGTGATCGGCATGAAGGCGGACCCACGGCGCCGCCTGCTCTGGGTGCTGAGTTCCGATGGCGGCAACCTGGTGGGCCACAAGCCCGGCAACGGCAACCCCGCCGGCCTGTTCAAGTTCGACCTGGACGACGGGAAGCTCCTGGCCAAGTACCTGCTGGACGAACCCGGCAAGGTGCATTTCCTGAACGACCTCGCGCTCGCCGCCGATGGCGACGTCTACGTGACCCACATGTTCGACGCGGGGCAGGTGTGGCGGCTCGACGCCAAGACCGGCACCTTCGCGCCCTTCTACAGCGGCGACGCCGCCTTCCACGATCCCAACGGCATCGCCTTGAGCGCCGATGGCAAGCGCCTGTACGTGGCGAGCGACGAGGGCATCAGCGCCATCGACCTCGCCAACCGCGCTCGCACGCCGGTGGCGGACCCGGCGGGGTTCAAGTTGGGCGGCGTGGACGGCCTCTACGTGCAAGGCCGCACCTTGGTGTTCCTGCAACCGGACCTGAAACGCGTGTCGCGCTGTGAGCTCACGGACGGCGGCCTCAGCGCCGCGCACTGCGCGGTGCTGGAGCTCAACAACCCGCTGTTCATGCACATCACCACCGGCGTGATGGTGGAGGGCGCCCTCTACTACATCGCCGATTCCCAGTTCGAGGCGGTGGGCGCCGACGGCGGACTGCCGCCGTTGGACCAGCTCTACCAGCCCGTCATCCTCAAGCTCGATCTCTAGGGGTAACGTATGAAGACTGTCCTCCTGGCCCTTGGCCTCTCGCTCCTCGGCAGCACCGCGCTGGCGGATGCCCCGCCGGCAGCGCCGCCGGACCTGAAGAGCTACCAGCCCCATCTCACGGTGCCGCACATCGCCGGTCCCCTGAAGATCGATGGCGACATCTCCAAGCCCGAGTGGAGCCAGGCGGCGGTGATCCCGGACCTGATCCAGACCACGCCCTTCACGGGCCAGCCCACGCCGCTGCATACGCGGGTGATGCTGCTGCGGGACGACGACCACCTGTACGTGGCGGTGCACGCCACCGACCCAGAGCCGGACAAGGTGCTGGTGCGCAGCCTGCAGCGGGACGCGAACCAGGACCCGGACGATCACATCACCATCGTCATCAACACCTTCGACGATCACCAGAACGCCTACGCCTTCCGCATCAACTCCGGCGGCGCCCGCGACGACGGCCTGGAGGCGAACGGCTCCACCAACGCGGACTTCGGCTGGGACGGCATCTGGGAAGCGAAAGGCCGCCGGGTGGCGGACGGCTGGGACGTGGAGATCGCCTTCAGCACCCGCAGCCTGCAGTTCGATCCCAAGTCGGACCGCTGGGGATTCAACATCTCCCGCTCGGCGCCGCGCCTGGCCCTGGTCACCAAGTGGGCCTACATCAATCCCGCCGACAGCACCTTCAGCCCCTCGCGCTACGGCATCCTGGACGGCATGGCGGGTCTGAAGGCCGGCAGCGGCCTGGAGGTGAATCCCTACCTGCTGGTGCGCAGCGACCAGATCGATCCCACCGCCAAGCGCGCCGAGGTGGGGGGCGAGGTGAAATACAGCTTCACCTCGCAGCTCGAGGGCACGCTCACGGTGAACACCGACTTCGCCCAGACCGAGGCGGATTCACAGCAGATCAATCTCAGCCGCTTCTCGCTGTTCTTCCCGGAGAAACGCCAGTTCTTCCTGGACGGCAGCAGCTTCTTCGCCTTCAACGGCGGCAACATGAACGGCAACCTCAACGGCGGCTTCACCGCCTTCTACTCCCGCGACATCGGCCTGGCCATGGGCCGCACCGTGCCCATCGACGACGGCGCCAAGCTCGCCGGGCGCATCGGCGACCTGTCGCTGGGGGTGCTGGACGTGGATACCGGCAGCCTCACCGGCGTACCCTCCGAGAACCTCCTGGTGAGTCGTTTCGCCTATGACTTCGGCGAGGATTTGCGCGTGGGCACCCTGATCACCCGCGGCGATCCCTCCGGCCGCACCGATGCTTCCTTCAACGGCGCCGACGTGGCCTGGCAGAGCTTCGACTTCCTGGGGCTGGGCAAGGCCTTCAAGGCCACCGCCTGGGACGCCAACACCAGCGGCGCGCCGAACCCCGGGCTTACCCGCGGCTACGGCTATGAGCTCAACTACCCCAACTACACCTGGTA
>DASXYJ010000247.1:0-1838 GCA_036502565.1 Gammaproteobacteria bacterium | reverse complement strand
GCCATGCTGGTGCCGGATGAAGACCCGAAGTTCCAGAACACGCCGCTCACCACGCCCACCACCAACAGGCTCACCACCAGCCCGGCGATGACCGCCGTGCGTTGCCAGGGCAGCGCCTTGCGGGGCGCCTCGCCCAGCACTTCCTTGGAGGCGCGCCGCACCAGCGGCCCGTCCACCTGGCGCAGTTCCTGGGTGTAGGCGCCCAGCAGCGCGCGGTCGCAGATGATGTTGATGAGGCGCGGGATGCCGCCGGTGATGCGCTGCAGGTTGCGCAGCGCGGCGCCGGTGAAGATCGGCGCCATGGCGCCCGAGACCGTGAGCCGGTGGTTCACGTAGGCGCTAGTCTCGGCGGCGGAGAGCGGCGTCAGGTGATAGCGGCCGGTGATGCGCTGGGCCAGCTGGCGCAGTTCGGTGCGCGCCAAGAGTTCGCGCAGCTCCGGTTGGCCCACCAGGATGATCTGCAGCAGCTTCTGCTGGCGGGTCTCGAGGTTGGTGAGCAGACGCACCTGCTCCAGCACTTCCGCCGACAAGCCCTGTGCCTCATCCACGATCAGCACCACGCGCCGGCCCTTCTCGTGGGCCTTCAGCAACTGCACGTTCAGGGTGTCGATGAGATCCTGGGGCGTCTGGCCCTGCTTCCAGTCGATGTCCAGCTCCCGGCAGATGCTGCGCAGGAACTCCAGCACCGAGACGCGCGGGTTGAGGATGAGCGCCGCGTCGACGTTGTCGGGCAGCTTCTCCAGGAGCGTGCGCACCAGGGTGGTCTTGCCGGTGCCCACCTCGCCCGTGAGCTGGATGAAGCCGCCGCTCTCGGTGACACCATATAAGAGGTGCGCCAGGGCCTCCGTGTGCCGCGCCGAGAGGAACAGGAAGCGCGGGTCCGGGGTGATGGCGAACGGGTTGTCGCTGAGGCCGAAATAGCTGGCGTACATGGTCTTAAGCCGGGTCCGGGTCGTCGTCCAAGGATACGCCTCTGCGCAAGATGCTGTCGCCGAAACGGTCGCGCACCGCGTCCGCCGTCGTCTCCAGGCGCTGGCGGCGGGCCCGGTTTTCGTCAAATAGGTCCTGCTGCTCGTCCCCAGCGAAGTCCCGGGCGCCGACGCCCAGGAGCCGGAGCTGCCGCTGTGGATGCTCTTCCAGCCAGCGGGTCAGCAGCGCCCGGGCGATGGGATAGAGGGCATCGAAGCTGGAATCCGCCGGGGTGAAGCGTCGCTGGCGGGTGTGGCGGCTGAAGTCGGCCTCTCTCAGCTTCACCACCACTGTATGCGGCTTGAGGGCATTCTTGCGCAGGATGCGGCAGAGGTCCTCGGTGAGGGCGCGCAGGATCGGATCCAGGTCGCGCATGTCGGTCAGGTCGCGCTCGAAGGTGGTCTCCTGGCTCACGGAGCGCTCGCCGCCGGAACCATCCACCGGCCGCTGGTCCTGGCCTTCCGCCAGCGACTTGAAGCGCAGCGCTTGCGAACCGAACAGGGCCTTGAGCTTGGCCTCGGGCGCCTGGCGCAGGTCGCGGATGGTGGCGATCTTGGCGCGGGCCAGCGACTCGCCGGTGCGCGGCCCGATGCCCCACATGGCGGTGACCGGCAGCGGGTCCAGGGTGGCCTGCACCTCTTCCAGCTTCACGTGCTGCAGGCCGTCGGGTTTGCACTGCTGGGAGATGATCTTGGCGACCATCTTGTTGGGGGCGAGGCCCACGGAAGCGGTGAGGCCGGTGGCCCCGCGCACCGCCTGCTTGATGCGCCGGCCGAGGAGCAGCGGATCTTCGCTGCCGATGGCGCCGGTGAGATCCAGGAAGGCCTCGTCCAGCGAGAGGCCCTGGATGGTGGGCGTGAAGGACTCGA
>DASXYJ010000246.1:0-3599 GCA_036502565.1 Gammaproteobacteria bacterium | reverse complement strand
TGTAGAACTCGCCAGTTCCCTCAACGTCGATGAAGACCTTGGGCGTGTTAGGTGTCAGCGGTTTATTCACTTTGAAAGTGAGGCGCTGTACATTCCCGCCATTCGACGCGATGCATCCATCGCCACAAGTGCTGTCTATATGTGCGGTTTCAGATTTCGAGATTACCCCGGTGAATAGCGCCGGGCCGTAGACCTTCGTTGAGCTCCAAGAAGAAGCGTCAGCAAGAGCGACAGAACTGTAGAGGGCTATAGCAAGGCAAGCAATTTTTTGAGTTTGCCGTACTTCCATAATCATAGGTTCTGATAATTCGGTCCGGACCCGCCTTCCGGCGTGGTCCAGGTGATGATCTCGTAGGGGTCCTTGATGTCGCAGGCCTTGCAGTGCACGCAGTTGGCGGCGTTGATCTGCAGGCGCTTCTTCCCGGCTTCCTCTACCATCTCGTACACGTTGGCGGGACAGAAGCGGGTGCAGGGGTTGTTGAACTCTTCGGCGCACTTCGTGGCACAGATGTTCGTATCGGCGACTTTCAGGTGCGCCGGCTGGTGCTCGTCGTGGGAGGTGGCGGCGAAGTACACGGAAGCCAGTCGGTCCCGGGGCGGCAAGGTGCGCTCTATGTAGTCGGTGTGGCTCTCGATCTGAGCCTTCTTCTTCAGGTTGGACCAGTCCGCGTGGTTCTTGAGGGTCCAGGGCGTGAGGCCGAAGTGCAGGGTCTCGTGCACCGCATTGATGAGCCCGATCCACAGGCCCCAGCGGAAACCGGGACGGATGTTGCGGACCTTGTGCAGTTCCTTGGCGCAGGGCGAAGTGCGCCAGCGGGCGTCGAAGCCGGCGCTGCTGCCGCTCTCCGCCAGGTGCTTGGCGGCCAGCATGCCGGAGCGCATGGCCAGGTGCACGCCCTTGATCTTGGGGACGTTCAGCGTTCCCGCAGCGTCGCCTATCAGCATGGCCCCTGGCATCTCCAACTTTGGTAGTGATTGGAGCCCACCTTCCACGATGGTCCGTGCACCGGCGGCCTGGATCTCGCCACCCTCCAGCAGCGCTTTAACGCTGGGATGGTTCTTGAACTGCTGGAATGCCTCGAAGGGCTTGAACTCTGGGTCCTCGTAATCGAGTCCCGCCACGAAGCCCACGTACACCCGGTCCTGGTCCAGGTGATAGAGGAAGCTGCCGCCATAGGTCTTGGTGTCCAGCGGCCAGCCGATGCTGTGCTGGATGTAGCCCGGCTTCACGCGCCCGGCGGGCACGCGCCAGAGTTCCTTCAACCCCAGTCCATAGGTCTGGGGCGAGCAGTCCGCATCGAGCTTGAATTCCTTGATGAGCTTCTTGCTCACGCTGCCCCGGCAGCCTTCCGCCAGCACCGTGACGCCCGCATGGATGTCCGCGCCGGCGGCGAAGTTGGGGCCGGGCGCGCCGTCCTTGTTCAAGCCCATGTCGCCGCAGCGCACGCCGATGACCTTGCCGCCCTCGATGAGCGGCGCCGCGGCGCTGAAGCCTGGGAACACGTCTATGCCTAAAGCTTCCGCTTGGGTAGCGAGCCAGGCGCAGAGCGAGCCTAAGGAGATGATGAAGTTACCCTTGTTGTGCATCTGCGGCGGCGTGGGCAGCTTGATGCGGCGGGTCTTGGTGAGGAAGACGAACTCGTCCTTGGCGGCGGGCACGCAGATGGCGGGCGGGGTCTTGCGCCAGTCCGGCAAGAGCTTGTCCAGGCCGATGGGGTCCATGACGCAGCCGGAGAGGATGTGGGCGCCCACCTGGGAACCCTTCTCCAGGATGCACACGGTCTTCTCGGGGGAGAGCTGCTTGAGCTTGATGGCGAACGCGAGGCCGGCGGGGCCGGCGCCCACCACCACGAAGTCATAGCTCATCACATCGCGCTGGATATCCATGCCGCCCCGCTGAAATGAAGAGCCCCTGCTAGGCAGGGGCTCCCTGATAGGTCGTATTTTACCGCCTTGGGCGGAAAACCGCCTTTTTACTTCGGCTGCATGCGGATGGCGCCATCCAGGCGGATGGTGCCGCCGTTCAGCATCACGCTCTCGCAGATCTGCTGCACCAGCTGGGCATATTCCTCGGGCTTGCCCAGGCGGGAGGGGAAGGGCACCTGGGCCCCCAGGGACTTCTGCACTTCCTCGGACATGCCCGCCATCATGGGGGTCCAGAAGATGCCCGGGGCGATGGTCATCACGCGGATGCCGAAGCGGGCGAACTCCCGGGCGATGGGCAGGGTCATGCCCACCACGCCGCCCTTGGAGGCGGAGTAGGCGGCCTGGCCGATCTGGCCTTCGTAGGCGGCCACCGAGGCGGTGTTCACGATCACGCCGCGCTCGCCATCTTCGCTCGGCACGTTGTTCTGCATCACGTTGGCGGCGGCCTTGATGAGGTTGAAGCTGCCGACGAGGTTCACGCTGATGACCTTGGCGAAGAAATCCGAGGCCATGGGGCCTTCCTTGCCCAGCACGCGGCCGGCGCCGAGGATGCCGGCGCAGTTCACGGCCAGCTGCAGGCTGCCGAAGGCGTCCTTGGCGCGGGCCACCGCCGCGTCTACATCCTTCTCGGCGCTCACGTCGGTCTTGATGAAGAGCGCGTGAGGCCCAAGCTTCTTGGCGGCGTCCTGGCCGACCTGCTCGTTGAAGTCGAGGATGGCGACCTTGCCGCCGGCCTTCACCACCCGTTCGCAGGTGGCGAAGCCGAGCCCGGAGGCGCCGCCGGAGACGATGGCATTGAGTTTGTCGAAACGCATGGGGATCGGTCCCGTGGAACGAAAGGGACCGCTATTTTACAAGAAACGGGTGGGACTCAGACTGTGTGCTGCAGGGCCGTGCTGAGGGTCTTGAGGTGGTCCATGTCCAGCTTGGACACGACCCAGAAGCTCAGAGAGCCCTTGGTCCAGTACACCACCTGGTAGCCGTCGTCGCTGTCGGTGTCCAGGTCCTTGTCGCCGTGCTGGGCGGAGCAGACGAATACCGTCACCACCTCGTCGCCGCGCTGGTAGGTCAGCGCCGCGGCGGGCTCATCCTTCACCTTGTCCAGGCGTCCGCCCACCAGCGTGTAGCCCTGGGCCGAGAGGTCCGGCACCGGCGGGGTGTAGGCGAGCTTGCCGCTGAACCAGGACTGCACGGTCTTGGCATCGGCGGAAGCGATGTCGGTGAGGTGCTTGTCCTTGAGCGCGTCCTGCTGCTGGTCCACGGCGGAGTCCACCATGGCGTCGTCCACGTCCGCCAGCTGCGGCTGCGCCGGGGCGCCGCCGTGGGGTGCGAAGTTCCAGAACAGGGCCACGGCCAGCACGCCGGCGGCGATGGCGGCGCCCCAGGCCGGCCAGGCCGGGCGGCGCTCGCGGGCATCGGCCTTCTTGAGCTGGCTCAGCAGGTGATGGCGCAGGGTCTCGCTCGCGCCGTAGCGCAGCTCCGGGAGCTGCAGGGCGCGGCGCAACATCTGCAGCTGCTTCAGTTCCTCGCGGCAGGCGGCGCAGCTGCGCAGATGCTCGTCCACGGCACCGCGCCGGGCGGCGTCCAATTCGCCGTCCAGGTAGGGGTGCAGCAGCTCTTCGCAGTCCTGGCACTTCAAGCGTCAACTCCCGCGGCGCTGCCGCTGAGGCGGA
>DASXYJ010000245.1:0-4751 GCA_036502565.1 Gammaproteobacteria bacterium | reverse complement strand
AGTAGTCACACCAAACACCGTAGAGGCTTTCTCGGCAACTGCTCCTGCGTTGTTGTACCTCCTGCGTCCCTGCAGTCGTGGCGTGGCGTGGCGTGGCGTGAAAGTCGAAGCCTGAACCTTCACTTGCGCAGGTAGGTCTTCAAGGCCACGGCGTTGTTGCGCTGCTCCTCCTTGGAGGAGAACAACAACGTCACGGTCTTGTGTTCCTTGAGCAGCGCCTTCAGATCCCGCACTGCATCCTTCTCGCCTTTCAACTCCGCGCGATAGCGGCGCTTGAACTCGGTCCAACGCTCGGGATCATGGCCGTACCACTTGCGCAGGCGGGTGCTGGGCGCGATGTCCCGGAGCCAACGATCGACTTTCGCCTTGGCCTTGCTCAGTCCCCGGGGCCAGAGCCGATCCACTAACACGCGGCAGCCATCGCTCTTCGCGGACTTGAGGTATATGCGTTTGATATGCACTGGCATGGGGGTATCTGCTTATACTGTGACACCTAAGGCTAGGCCGCATCCCCATGAAAGTCATCTTGTTCGGCGCCACCGGCATGGTGGGCCAGGGTGTACTGCGGGAATGCCTGCTGGACCCTCAAGTGACGCAAGTGCTGGCGGTGGGACGCGGCAGCACGGGCAAGCATGATCGCAAGCTCAAGGAACTGGTGCTGCCGGACCTGTTCCATTACCAGTCGGTGCTGCCGCAGCTCAAGGGCTACGACGCCTGCTTCTTCTGCTTAGGGATCTCCTCCGCCGGCATGAGCGAGGCGGACTACAAGCACATCACCTACGACCTGACCCTGGCTGCCGCCAACGAACTGGTGCAGCTCAACCCCGGCATGACCTTCGTCTACGTCTCGGGCCAGGGCACCGACAGCAGCGAGAGGGGCCGCGTGATGTGGGCGCGGGTGAAGGGCGCCACCGAGAACGCTTTGCTGGCCCTGCCCTTCAAGGCCGCTTATATGTTCCGGCCCGGCATCATCCGGCCACTGCACGGCATCCGCTCCAAGACCGCGCTCTACCAGAGCTTCTACAGCCTGTTCCGGCCGCTGCTCGGGCTCATGGCCTGGCTCTCTCCCGACAGCCTCACCAGCACCGAACAGATGGGCAGGGCCATGATCAACGCCGCCCATGGCGGCGCGCCGCTGCGGCACCTGGAGAACCGGGACATCAACCGGCTTTAGCGCTGCTCGAGCCTTTCCCCGTCCTATCCCTGTCCACCGCCTGGATGATCCGCGAGCCCGTGGCGGTCTTGGCGCTTCGCGCCTGGGTCAGGATCACCACGTTGGTGCTCATGACGCTGTTGGGCACGATGATCTTCTCGCCGTCCTTGTCCTGGAGCATGGTGTAGCCCAGGGACAGGTTGGTGACGGTGCCGGTGGTGAGGCCCTTGGGGGTAGTGAGTTGCACCTCGTCCCCCACGTGGAAGGGCCGGTACATGACCAGGGAGAAGCCGGCCACCAGGTTGGAGAGGGTGCTCTGAGCGGCGATGCCGATCACCACCCCCATGACGCTCACGCCCGTGAGCAGGGTCGTCCCCAGCTCATGCAGCGCCGGCACCATGCGGGTGTAGATGATGAAGGCCAAGAGATAGATCAGCAGCCGCAGCAGCTGGGTGACGAAACGCAACGCGGTGAGGTCCGAGAGGTGGCTCTCGCTGTGGTGGGCCAAGGCCCGCACCCCCCGCCCGGCGAACAGGGCCAACATCACGAAGATCACGCCATAGGTGACCGCCCCCAGCACGCTGGTGGGGTCGAAGATATCGGTTAGGGTTTGGTGCAGCATGCCGCCAGTCTGACCCGGAAGCGACAGTTTCCGGTGTTAACTGGCTGCCAGAATCCGCACAGCAGCGGCTTGCCATAAGCCGGACATGCCTATCCGCGCGGCTTCAACGTCAGCTGATCATCGCTCCGCCCCTGTCCATATCCATGCTCAAGGCTGCAACTGCCGGCGCCAGAACTCATCCATGGCGGTGAACAGATGGGTGCGCGCCGCGGGCCCGGTGATGCCATGGGTCTTGTTGGGGTACATCAGCAGTTGGTAGGGCTTGCCGGCATTCACCAGGGCGTCGACGAACTGTTCCGTGTTCTGCCAGTGCACGTTGTCGTCGCCGCCGCCGGCGGCGAGTAGCAATGGATCGCTGAGCTTGTCTGCCGCCGCCACCGCCGAGCTATCCGTGTAGCCTTGGGCATTGGCCGCGGGCGTATCCATGTAGCGCTCGGTATACACGGAATCGTAGTCCTGCCACTGCGTCACCGGCGCCACCGATATGCCTGCGCGCCACACGCCCGGTGCATGGGTCAAGGCATAGGCGGTCATGTAGCCGCCGTAGCTCCAGCCCCAGATGCCGATGCGGGTACCGTCCACGTAGGGCTGGGATTTGAGCCACTGCACCGCAGCCAGTTGGTCATCCAGTGCGAGCTTGCCGAGATGCAGCTTGATGCGTGCCTGGTCCTTGTGGCTGAAATAGGTGGCGGCGCTGTTGTCCGTCGCGAAGAGCACATAGCCCTGCCGGGCCAGGAGCTGGTCGAAGAGGAAGTTGGTCCCGCCCCAGCCGTCCCGCACCAAGGGAGCCACGTCCGGGCCGCCATACTGGTACATGATCACGGGGTATCGCTTCTTGGGATCGAAGTCCGGCGGCAGGATGAGCCTGCCGTACAGGGTGGTCTTGCCGTCGGCAGCGGTGAAGGTGGGGAAGCTCGGCTTCACGAAGGCATAGGGCAGCTGCGCGGCCGGCTTGATGACCGCCAGCTTCTTCCCATCACTGGAATAGAGTGCCGTCTCCGGGGGCATCATGGCCGTGGACCAGGTATCCACGTAATGGCCCGCGTCCTCGCTCATGTTGATGCCATGGCTGCCGGGGGCGTTGCTGATGACCTTAGGTTCATCGCCGGCCAAGGACACGGAATAGAGCTGGGTGTTGAGCGGGCCATCGCTATAGCGGGTGAAGTATGCGAGGCCTTTGGCCTCATCCACGCCCGCGAGGTTGACGACGTTGTAATCCCCGTCCGTGAGCTTGCGCTGCACCTTGCCCTGGGCATCGAAGAGATAGAGGTGGGTCCAGCCATCCGCGGCGCTGGTCCAGAGGAAGCGGCCATCCTCGAGGAATTTGGGGTCGTTGCGTATGTCTATCCACCAGGGATCGCTGAACGTGGCCAGGGTCGTGAGGCCGCTGCCGTCGGCGTCCGCGAGGTACAGGCTGGCATGGGTCTGGGAGCGGTCCAGCACCAGCGCCCAGACCTTGTCCTGCTTCGGCAGCCAGCCGAAACGCGCGAGATAGCTGTCGGGCGTGCCCGCCACCTTGAGCCACGCGGTCTTGCCGGAACGCAGGTCGCGTATACCGAGCTTCACCAGGGGGTTGGCGGCGCCGGCCATGGGATAGCTCTCCAGGTACACGTCCGGCTGCTGGTGCACATAGTTCACCAGGGGGAAGTCGCGCACCGGCCGCTCGTCGAACTGCAGGAAGGCGAGGTAACGGCTGTCCTTCGACCAGTGATAGGCGGAGCGCAGGTCCAGCTCCTCCGCATACACCCAATCCAGCATGCCGTTCTGTACGCCGTCCTCACTCGGCGCCACCAGGCTGCCCTTGCCTTCAGTGAGCGATGCGTAACGCAGGTTCCCGTCCGTGACGTAGGCGATCCACCTGCTGTCCGGTGAGACCTCGGGATAGCTCTTGTCGCCCGTTTCCCGGGTGATCTGGCTCACCTTGTGGTCCCCGAGTCTGAACAGATACACCTGGTCGTCGCTGAGGTAATAGATGGCCTTGCCATCGTAGGTCCAGTGGTAGCTCGCCACGCCATAGCGGGTGACCCACTCCTGCTTGCGCTGGTCCTTGATTGCCGACGGTGGGATCGCCGCGCCGGCCAGCTCCTTGCCGCTCATGAGCAGACTGATCTGTCCGCTGTCCGCGTCCACGAGGTACAGGTCCGCGAGCTTGGTCTGGGGATCACGCAGGAAATACGCGAGGTGGTGTCCGTCACGGCTCCACTGCAGGCTCTCCGGCGCGTATCCGGTGAGCCCCGGTTCCGCAAAGATGTCAGCGATGGTATAGGACGGCGGTGCAGCCATGGAGGGTGCAGCCAGGATGAAAGATAAGGACACGAGGGACATCATCCTGTATCTCATGGGAGCTCCTTACGAGAGATTCGGCCCCGATCGATCGTATGTATCAGGGACTCACCGCGGCTGGCCCGTCGAAGCTGCGCCGGTGGCCGCAGACTGCAGCAGCTGGGCCAACTTCTGAGCTTCCGCGGCAGACAAGGTGACAGGCATCATCTGATAGCTGGCGAAGGTCTTGGCCACGAGTTCAAGGCCCACGGCCTTGTCCGCTCCCCCGCCGAGACGATGAACCTTCACGGTGAACCTCCCCATGCGTGAGTTGGCGCCAGCCGCCTCACCCACCGTACGCTCGATGGGTGCGCCGAACATCGCGGCTCTGAAACCCCCGAACTTCAGCACCCTATACAGCATCATCCCACCGAATATCAGGAAGAAGGCGAGGAACAGGATGAAACCGGGATTGATGTTCACGCGATGCTCCCTGCGCCAGGTGGTCGCTACTCGACGGTGACGGATTTAGCCAGGTTACGCGGCTTATCCACGTCCGTACCCTTCTTAAGGGCCGTGTGGTAGGCCAGGAGCTGCACCGGCACCGCGTGCACGATGGGCGAGAGGATGCCAGCGTGGCGCGGAGTGCGGATGACGTGCACGCCCTCGCTCTCGGCGAAATGGCTGTCGAGATCGGCGAACACGAAGATCTCG
>DASXYJ010000244.1:0-4483 GCA_036502565.1 Gammaproteobacteria bacterium | reverse complement strand
GTTGGGGGGGGGGGTGGGGGTAGACATGCTGGCGGCTCTCAGAGGTTGGTCTCGATGAAGGCGGCCAGCTGCGACTTGGACATGGCGCCGACCTTCTGCGCCTGCACCGAGCCGCCCTTGAAGATCATCAGGGTCGGGATGCTGCGGATGCCGTACTTCTGGGTGACCTGCTGGTTCTCGTCGACGTTGACCTTGGCGATCTTGAGCTTGCCCTTATAGTCGCCGGCGATCTCGTCGAGGATGGGGGCGATCATCTTGCAGGGCCCGCACCACTCGGCCCAGTAGTCCACCAGCACGGGGACATCGGAGCTCAACACATCTTTCTGGAAATCGGCGTCGCCGGTATGGACGATTTGGTCGCTCACGGTTAAAAAGCCTCCTTAAGGCTCGGGTCTGCTGTTTGGGGCGTCGCGGGCGGGCGGTGATATTCCGACGGGGTTCGGCGGGACTGACGTACAGTGCCGGTTTAAGGCACAATATCGCAGCTTGCTCGCGGCGCTTGGATGATGAAAGTAGTGAGTTCTTTCTGAAAACAGCCCGCGCGGGGCGCAGGCAGCAAAGGCATTTCGGGTATTTTGAGCCCATCCCTCCGGAGAATGCAAGCCCCGCCGGAGCCCACTGGATCACACATTGAACGACCTCAAATTCGAGTCCCTCGGCCTGGCCGAACCCCTCCTGCAGAGCATCCGGGAAGCCGGCTTCAAGGGCTGTACCCCCATCCAAGCCGAGACCCTGCCCATCGCACTGGCGGGACGCGACGTCGCCGGCCAGGCGCAGACCGGCACCGGCAAGACTGCGGCTTTTTTGCTCGCCCTCTTCAACCGCCTCCTGACCCATCCCGCCCCCGCCTCCCGCAAGCAGAACCAGCCCCGTGCCCTGGTGATCGCGCCCACCCGTGAGTTGGCGGTGCAGATCCACAAGGACGCGCTGATGCTGGGCGCGCACACCGGCCTCTCCATCGCGGTGGTGTACGGCGGCGAGGATTATGAAAAACAGCGCGACCGCGTGGCCGAGGGCGTGGACCTGCTCATCGGCACACCGGGCCGGCTCATCGACTACATGAAGCAGCACGTCTTCGACCTGCACATCGCCGAGGTGCTGGTGCTGGACGAAGCCGACCGCATGTTCGACATGGGCTTCATCGCCGACGTGCGCTTCCTATTGCGGCGCCTGCCGCACCCGACCCAGCGCCTGTCCATGCTGTTCTCGGCGACGCTCTCGCACCGGGTGCTGGAGCTCTCCTACGAGCACATGAACAACGCCGAGTTCGTGCGCATCGAGCCGGACAAGGTCACCGCCGACAACGTGCGCCAGAGCCTGTTCTTCCCCGCCGCGGAGGAGAAGCTGCCGCTCCTGGTGGGCCTGCTGCGCAAGATCGATCCGCACCGCACCATGGTGTTCGTCAACACCAAGCGCGTGGCGGAGGACGTGGTGGCCATGCTCAACGGCAACGGCTACAAGAGCGAGGTACTCTCCGGCGACGTGCCGCAGAACAAGCGCCTGCGCCTGCTGCGCGAGTTCACCGAGGGCGTGTTGCCGGTGCTGGTGACCACCGACGTGGCCTCGCGCGGCCTGCACATCCCGGACGTGAGCCACGTGGTGAACTACGACCTGCCGCAGGACGCGGAGGACTACGTGCACCGCATCGGCCGCACCGCGCGGGCCGGCGCCTTCGGCGACGCCATCAGCTTCGCCTGCGAGGAGTATTCCTTCTCGCTGCCGGACATCGAGAAGTACATCGGCCATTCCATCCCTCGCGAGGGCCTGAACTCTGAGCTCATGCCGGAGCTGGCGCCGCCCGAGAAGCGCGAGCGCAACCGGCCCATCCATCACGGCGGTGGCCGCGGGGGTGGTGGCGGTGGCGGCGGTCGCCGTGGCGGAGGCGGTGGTGGCGGACGCCGCAGTGGCGGCGGCGGTGGTCGTAGCGGCGGTGGTGGCCGCGGCCGACGCTGAGAACCCAGCGTCGCGACGCTTTTACCGCGAACTCGGCATCAATTCAGCAAACGTCTCGATGGAAGGGAAATCCTGGATATCCCGCGCTGGACGCTGGGAATCAGGCTTGCGCATGGCGACGAGGTGCTTGACGCCGTAGTCCCGGGCCGCCTTCAGCACCGGCAGGCTGTCGTCCGCGAACAGGGTGCGGGCCGGGTCGAAGGGCTCCACTTCCTGCAGGCTCCGCCAGAACTGCGCCGTCTCCTTGGGATTGCCCAGGTCGTGTGAGGAGACGATGTTGTCGAAGTAGGCATCCAGACGGGTGCGCTGCATCTTCATCTCCAGCACCGGCGCGTGGGCATTGGTGACCAGCACCAGGCGCTTGCGGTTGGCGCGCAGCCACTTCAGGAACTCCTCGGCGTGGGGCAGCACCCGGATCAGGTGCTCCACCTCGCGCTTCAGCTCCACCACGTCCATGTCCAGTTCCCGGGACCAGTAGTCCAGGGAGTACCAGGCGAGCGTGCCCTCCACCGCCCGGAAGCGCGGCGTGAGTGCCTCCAGCGCCGCCTGCTTGCTCAAGCCCTCCCGTTCGCCATAACGCAAGGGGATGTGCTCGAGCCAGAAGTGGTTGTCGAAGTGCAGGTCCAGGAGCGTTCCGTCCATGTCCAGGAACACGCTGTCGATGTCCTGCCAGGCCGGTGAGTGATGCGCGGGATGCTGCATGGAGCCGGTATGATATACCGCCCTCCGCCTCACCCGAGACTGCCCATGACCGGTTCCGACGAGAAGCTGCTGGCTCCCCTGCTGGACATCGCCCGCGCCGCCGGCGAGGAGATCATGCGCATCTATGCCGGCGAGTTCTCGGTGGAGATGAAGCAGGACATGTCGCCGGTCACCGACGCGGACCTGGCGGCCCACAAGGTGATCGTCGCGGACCTGAACCGCATCACCCCCGGCATTCCGGTGCTGTCGGAGGAATCCGCCGGCATCCCCTTCACGGAACGCTCCCGTTGGGACAGCTATTGGCTGGTGGACCCGCTGGACGGCACCAAGGAATTCATCAATAAGAACGGCGACTTCACGGTGAACATCGCCCTGATCCAGGGCGGCACGCCGATCCTCGGCGTGGTGTACGTGCCGGTGACGGGCATGAGCTACTACGGCTGCGTGGGCGTAGGCGCCTTCAAGCGCGACAAGGATGGCCAGACCTCGCCTATAAAGGTACGCACGCTCATCGAGGGCAAACCCGTGAAGGTGGTGGCGAGCCGCTCGCACCGGGGTGAACTCTTGGATGGCTACCTAGCGAAACTCGGCCCCCACGAGACCGTGTCCCGGGGCAGTTCCCTGAAGTTCTGCCTGGTGGCGGAAGGCGCCGCGGACGTGTATCCGCGCTTGGGGCCGACCTCGGAGTGGGATACCGGCGCGGGCCACGCGGTGGTGCTGGCGGCCGGTGGCCAGGTGATCGGGATGGATGGGAGGCCGTTGCCTTATAACAGCAAGGACTCGCTGCTGAACCCGCATTTCATTGCCTATGCAGATAACAGCCGCGACTGGCGGTCTTACCTCTAAGCTCTAGCGATCCACCATGGACATGTTCGCCGGCGCATAGCGCGGGCCTGAGACTTTGTCCGGCGCCAGAGCGGCGTCGAGGCGCTGCATATCGCCCGCGTCGAGCCTGATGTCCGCCGAACCCAGGTTCTCTTCCAGGTACTTGCGGCGCTTGGTGCCTGGGATGGGCACCAGGTCCTCGCCCTTGTGCAGCACCCAGGCCAGCGCGATCTGTCCGGGCTTGGCGCCCTTGGTCTCTCCCACTTCACGCACCACCTGGGCCGCGGCCGTGTTGGCATCGTAGTTGGCGCCCTGGTAGCGCGGATCGTTGCGGCGGAAATCGCCCTCTGGATAGTCCTCGGCGCGCTTCACCTCGCCGGTGAGGAAGCCCCGCCCCAAGGGACTGAACGGCACCAGGCCGATGCCCAGTTCCCGGAGTGCCGGGATCACGTCGGCTTCCAGGTTGCGTTCCCAGAGGGAGTATTCACTCTGCACCGCCGTGACCGGCAGCACCTTGTGGGCGCGGCGGATGTTGGCCACGCCCGCCTCCGAGAGGCCGAAGTACTTCACCTTTCCTTGCCTGACGAGGTCCGCCACGACGCCGGCCACCTCTTCCACGGGCAGGGCGGGATCGATGCGATGCTGGTAGAGCAGGTCGATGTGATCGGTGCCGAGGCGGCGCAGCGAGCCTTCCACCGCCGCGCGGATGTGCTCCGGGCGGCTGTCCCGCTCCGTGCCCACCTGCTTGCCGTCCACGATCCTGAAGCCGAACTTGGTGGCCAGGATCACTTCCTGGCGCCGACCCTTGAAGGCGCGGCCCAGCAACTCCTCGTTGCGGAAGGGCCCGTAGACCTCGGCGGTGTCGAAGAAGTTGCAGCCGAGCGAGAGGGCCCGGTGCAGGGTGGCGATGGACTCGGCGTCATCCGGCTGGCCATAGGCATGGCTCATGCCCATGCAGCCCAGCCCCAAGGCCGGGACCACCAGTCCCTGGCTGCCGAGTTTG
>DASXYJ010000243.1:0-5262 GCA_036502565.1 Gammaproteobacteria bacterium | reverse complement strand
CGAGCACGCCGGCGATCGGCAGGTTATGGTCTTGCGATGGATCATTGGGGTCATGGTAGGCAACAGTCTCGTCCCACTGGATGGGGTCCACAGGCTGGATAGCCGGGTCGAAGGCTCCGCTCGACGAGTTAAAGGAACTATAGACGAGGTAGTCGGTGCCGCCGGGGACAGGGCCGACGTGTATGGAGCCCACTATGTCGGTCCTTCCATCACCATCGACATCGACATTCTGGCTGACGTACTCCGTCAAATCGGAGGGGGGCTCGATCTCCGTGTGGGTGCCGCCAGGACCCATCAGATATATCTTTGACAGAGTGCTCGCTCCACCATCGGGATTTTGGTTGCACCCCACGGCCGTGTACCAGAAGTCCTTGTAACCATCGCCGTTTACGTCGCCCAGAGGAGAAAGCGTGCGTAGCCCTTGCAGCGCACCGGGCCAGTCGCAGGGGTCAAGATCCTGGACGGGCGTGGGAGCCGTGAAACTCAAGCCCGGGGCATTCCAGCCAAAGGTGGTCTCAGGCAGGCACATCTGGGTGATGCCACCACCCCCACACTCCTGGACGCCTGCCAGCAGGGTGCGCTTGGTGCCGGCACTGGTGCTGTAGTCCATGGTGTAGGTGCGGATGTGCTGGCCGTTCTCCTGGGTGGAGATCGCGGACAGCACCTGGGTCTGCATGGTGAGACCGCCGGCGAGATATTGGCTGCTGGTATCGGCACGGGTGCTGTAGCTGAAATCCACCTCACGGTTGCCGGCGGTGGCGCCACTGCCGGTGTACTGGATACTCGTGAGCAGATCCTCGCCCGCACCGAATGCGCTGTAGTTGTAGATGATGCTGTTGTTGTAAGTATCGACTTCCATGCCCAAACCCCAAGCCAAGGGCGCAGGCGCCCCGGAAGGCGTGAACACGGTGTTGGGGCTGGAGCCGGCATTGGAACCATAGCCATAGCGCAGCTTATGATCGTCCTTCCGGGTCACAGTGAAGCTGGAATGGGGGTCGGTGATGTCCCCAGACTCTGTGATGAGATCGAAGCCATCCAGTTCGGTGCGATAGGTGGCATTGGCTAGCCCGTACTGGGCGGGACTGTCATCGGTGAGGATCAGGTGCTGTCCGTCCAAGCATAGGCGGTCCTGGGACGAGTAAGTGACACCCGAGGCGTAGCGATCCATGGCCACGGTGGCCGGGCAACGGTGGATCTGGGAGCCGGCGCTCAGGGACCAGCCCATGCCCATCTCGCCGTTACCGCCGCGGCTCGAATAATTGAGGCTGATGGACGGCTGCATACCGGCCTTGCCGGGCGGAATGATGATGGGGATGGAGTAAGTGGCCGTGCCGCCGCTCACACCCGCGGAACCCTCCATGCTGCCGGCGGCATTGGTGGTCATGATGGTGCCTCCACCCTGCCCTCCGCCGAGGCCCTGGCCTAAGCCGAACTTCGGGATGGTGGGTTCCTGCTCGGGATTGGTGGGGCCCGTGATGATGTGCGCGCTGGGGCCTGAGGGAATTACGCTGATGCCATTGCCGGATTTCTTGGCGCCGGTCTTGTTCAGCACATCCGAGGCGGACTTGTTGCCGGTCCAATGGGCGGCGGGCTGGATGAAGAGGCCTTGGGTATTGCCCTCGAAGACATAGTTGGCGCCGCCATCGGTGGAGCGCAGGGTGATATCCATGATGCCATCGTGGTTGGCATCCTCGATCACGATCCTATGGTTGGCCGGGTCCCAGTCGGCGCCCAGGTCCTTCAGGTTCCAGGTCTCGGCGATGTGGCTGAAACGGCCGTCGCCGTCCGCCAGCAGCAAGGCATAGGCGGACTCGCCGGCGATGGCGCGGCGGGATTGGACCAGCAGGTCCGCGCGGCCGTCGCCATTGAAATCGCCCACATAGAGGTTTTCATCCTGGGCGTTCCAGCGGCGGCCGAGGAAGCCATCCGCGATGGGCTGCATGACGGCCACCAGGCGGCCGGCGGTATCGGCGTGCACGAGGGCGCCGGCGGTGCCGCGCTTGGCGGCGAGGAGCAGGAGTTCTTTCTGGTGATCGCCGTCGAAATCCCCCGCGACGATGGCATGGGTGGCGGAGGACCAGTCGAGGCCGAGATAACCGGCCGGGAGGAGCTGGGTGATCTGCAGTAGCTGCACGGTGGGATCGGTGACGACCACGGCGGCGGTGCCGCCCGCCTTCACCGGCTGCACCAGCACATCGTCCTGACCGTCGCCGTTCAGGTCCGTGGCGGTGAGGGTGCTGGCGCTGGCGCTCCAGTCGAGCCCCAGGTAACCCGGGTCCCAATCCTGGGCGACCACGGTGAGCTTGCCGGTGCCGTCCTGCAGCACGATGGCGCCGCGGGCGCCGGGCTTGAGGGGCTGATAGAGGGCGTCCAGCCGGCCGTCGGCGTTGTAGTCGCCTGGCACGGCTTGGTGGCCTGGATCGACGGCACCGGCAGTGACGGAGGTAAGCAGCAGCGACAGGCCAAAGGCCAGCAGCGACGAGCGACGTGCGGTCATGTGTTCCCCAATTCCTGAAGGCTCAAAATGCCGACGGACCCAGGGAGTGCGAAAAGAAAGCACACATCCGCTGTGTACGCAGGCTCAAAACTTGTTAGTCGTTATGCCCCTTGTGGCGAGACATCCTTAAGGACGCTCGCCGGGGATGATTTAACAATGCCGAAATAGGAGATGTCAAAGAATATTCGGACACGAAGCCAAGACTCGGTCCATTTCGAATGGAATCACGGAGTTATAAGACGACGAAAGATCGGCCGGCACAAAAAAGACGGGGCGCCACATGGGCGCCCCGCTTATCCCTCAGCAAAGGGATATATCGGTAGTCACAACGCCTTACCAAAACCAATGGCAGGAGAAAAGACTGAAGACACTGGCCGGCGGGACGCCGGCTTCCGGTCGAAGCTGTCCCTGCTTCGACCGCAGGCCGGCCTGCGCTCCCGGCGCAGTCGCGCGCAAGGACGTCGCTCGCTAGGTGAGCTCACAACGCCTTACGCGCCCAGCCCTCATCGGTGTGGATCACTTCGTAGGGCGACCAGTAACGCTGGTCCATCTTGAGGGTGATGACCTGGGCGGTGCCATCCCAGCTCTGCACGGCGAGGCGCACGTTGTCCCGGTCCTTGAGGCCCTGCACTTGCTTGAGGAAGGAGTCCATGTCCGGCGTCTGCACGCCGTTGACGCCGATGATGCGCCAGCCGGTGGCGAGACCGTAGCGGCTGGCGGGCGAGCCGTAGTTGTAGAAGCCCACCAGCAGGCCGTCGCCCGGGATGCTGCGCTGCGCCGAGGCGGCGTGGCTGGGTTTCTGCAGCATGGCGCCGGCCCACATGAGCAGGCGCTGGGTGCCGTCGCTGGGCAGCGCGACGGTGTCGATCTTGAGGTCCTTCACCTCGCCATCGCGCAGCACGGTGAGGGTGACGCCGGCGGGCTGGCTGGCCTTCTCCACCTGGCGGAAGCTGGCCACCGGCTTGCCGTCGATGGCGAGCAGGAGGTCGCCGTTCTGCAGCAGCTTGGCGGCGGGTGCCCCCGCGGTCATGCGCGAGACGGTGAGCACCTCGCGCTTGTCGGGCGTGACGCGGCTCAGCTTCTGCACCCATTCGGCGGGCAGGCCGAGCTTGCGGGCCTGGGAGAGGGCCGTGGGGTAGAACTCCACGTCCAGGGTGCGCAGGTCCTTGCCGGCCTCCACGTCCTTCAGCATGTCCTGCACCACGTCGGCCGGGATGCCGCGCTGGGCTTCCTGGGAGCGGTTGCCATCGTCATAGACGAAGCTGAACCAGAAGCTAGTGACGCGGTCCTGCTTGTCCAGCAGCACGCCACTGACGTTGTCCGGCGCGTTGACGAGGCTCTGGACTTCCAGGTTGGTGTCGCGGAAGCGCAGGCTGCGGGAGAGCGGGAACACCACCGGATCCAGCGAGGCCACCTGGCTGCTCTGGCTGGTGAGGCCGCCATCCGCCTGGTAACCCACGAGCTTGACGGTCTCGCCAGGCTTGGCGGCGCTGGGCGCGAAGGTGACGGCGCGGATCGGCGTCTTACCGAGGAGCTTCGGGTCGTACTGGATGACCGCGAGGTTGTGCAGCGGGTGCACGTAGACCACCTTGCCCGGGACCTCGAGGGAGCCGGCGAAGGTGAGCTTCACGTCACCCATGGAGACCGGTACCGTGTCCCGGTCCACCACCACGAGGCCCTTGGCGGCATCCACCACCACGCCGGTGCCGAGGTAGTGGGTCTCCCCCACTCCGTCCACGTTGTAGGGCATGTCGAACTTCACGAACACCAGCGAGGGCGCGAGCTTGTTCATGGAAGCATCGGGATACTTCGGGTAGTCCGCCGTGGCGGGCTGCAGGGCCACCGCCGGCGGCGCGGGCGGCAGGGCGGTGCAGGGCCAGTTGCCGGTGGCCTGATCCTTGCTGCAGCGCTGGGCCGGGAACCAGTGGCGGTCGATGGTGACGACGCCCAAGCCCGGCTGCTTCTTGTTGGCGATGTTGAAGTAGCGGAAGCGCGCGTGGGCGCCATCCGGCTCGGCGGCGAGGGCCGCCTGCAGGTCGTCGATGTTGGCCACGGGCTTGCCATCGAACTCGGTGATGACGGCGGCGCGGGCGATGCCGGCGGTGCCGAACATGTATCCCGGAGCGGCGACGTAAGCGCCCTTCACGGGGTTGTTGTAGCCGCGGGCCACTTGCAGCGACAGGTTGTTGAGGATGGCGCCGCCGAACTCGAGATAGGAGGTGGGGCTCGTGTCATCCAGGTCCTGGACCTTGAGGCGCACGGTCATGGGCTTGCCGCCGCGCAGGATATCTAGGCTGAGGTCGCCGCCCACGGAACTGTCCATGGCTTCGTCCAGGGGCACGAAGCTGGAGACCACCTTGCCATCCACCTTGAGCAGCACGTCGCCGGGCTGCAGCCAGAGATCCGAGGGACCGTCCGGCAGCACCTGGTCCACCACCAGGAGGCCGGTGGCCTCCGGATAATCCTTGCGCAGGCTCGCTTCGGTATCCGCCGGCAATCCCAGACGCTCCAGCTCATCGAAGTACTGGTGCTGGAACACGGCCTGGATGGTGCCGCGGCTGACGTGCTTGCCCTGCTCCACCAGCGCCAGGGCCCGCACCACGCGGTCCAGGGGCAGGAAGTAGCTGGAGGCGGCATCGTTGCGCGCGCCGGCATTGAGGGCGATGACTTCGCCGTCTATGTCGATGACCGGCGAGCCGGAGGAGCCGCCGGTGGAACCGGAGACCGCCTGGAAGTAGAAAGTGTTGAAGTCGTTATAGCCGCCG
>DASXYJ010000242.1:0-2667 GCA_036502565.1 Gammaproteobacteria bacterium | reverse complement strand
CGACGGCGGCATCACCGGCCACTTGTATGGAGCCTACCTGCAGGACCAGTGGCAGTTGAGCGACCCGCTGACCGTGAACTACGGCATCCGCTATGACGTCTCCGACGGCTACGTGGACGAGCACCAGTGGAGTCCGCGTATCAACTTCATCTACAAGCTGGGAGAAGCCGATAGCCTGCATGGCGGCTTCTCACGCTATTTCACCCCCCCGACACTGGAGCTCATCGCGCCCACCGACATCGCCAAGTTCCAGGGCACCACCAACCAATTGCCGTCCGACGTGAACACCAACGTCTCGGCGGAACGGGACAGCTACTACGACCTGGGCTGGACCCATTCCTTCACTGCGCAGTGGCAGGCCGGCCTGGACGGCTACTACAAGGACGCCAAGAACCTGCTGGATGAGGGCCAGTTCGGCCAGGCACTGGTGTTCTCGCCCTTCAACTACGCCAACGGCCGGGTGTGGGGCATCGAGCTGACCACCAGCTACAACGGCGACCTGGGGGCGGGTTACTTCAACCTGGCTTACGGGCGCGCCTTGGGCAATAAGGTGGTCTCGGGCCAATACAACTTCGACCCCGATGAGCTGGCCTACATCCAGGACCACTACGTGCACCTGGACCATGACCAGACCTGGACCGCCTCGGGCGGCCTCTCCCACCTGTGGGACGGGACCCGCTACAGCCTGGACGGCATCTTCGGCAGCGGCCTGCGCGCCGGCTTCGCCAACACCGGCAGCCTGCCCTCCTATGCGCAGTTCGACCTCTCCGCCACCCACACCCTGAAGTTCGACAGCCTCGGTGACCTGGACGTGCGGCTGGCCATCGTCAACGTGCTGGACCGCATCTACGAGATACGCGACGGCAGCGGCATCGGCGTGGGCGCTTCCCAGTACGGGCCACGACGCGGGCTGTACGTGGGGCTGACCAAGACCTTCTGAGAAAAGCAGGAGACCCCGGGGCACGAGCCCCGGGGTATCAAAACACCCGCTCCGACTAGCGGATCTCCGCGGTGAGACGCTGCCGCGTCCATATGTTGGGAAATTCGCTGGCTATGACGTCGAGCAGCGCGGCCACGGCGGGGACCATGCCGCGGCGCGTGGGATAGACGGCGTGGACGATGCCGTCGATGGACATCAAGCCGGGCAGGACGTGCAGCAGGCCGCCGCTCTGCAGGTCCGGTTCCACCAGCTCGCGCGGCAGCTCCGCCACGCCCATGCCGGCGCGGGCTGCGTTGCGCAGGGTGCCGAGATCGTCGGTGGCGAGGCGCGGCTTGTGCGAGGCGGACACCGCCTCGCCCTCGCTGTCGTAGAAGGTCCACTCGAAGCGCTCGCTGATGTTGCCCATCACCAGCGTCGGCAGTGCCGCCACCTGCTCCAGGGTAGTGAGCCTCGGGTGCCCCTTCAGGAACGCAGGGCTCGCCACCAGGATGGTGTTGGTCTTCCAGAGCTGGCGTATCACGAGTTCCGAGTCCGCCAAGGCTCCCTGCCGGACGCGCAATGCCAGGTCGAGGCCCTCCTGGATCACGTCCACCCGCCGGTTGGTGGCATCCAGCATCAGCCGCACCTCCGGGTACCGATTCAGGTAGCCCAGCAGGATCTTCGACATCCCCGCTTCGAGCAGGCCGATGGGGCAGCTGAGGCGCACTACGCCGCCCGGTGCGGAGCGCGTCTTCTCCACGTCCTCATAAGCCGCCTGGGCGTGGGCCATGATGGCCTGGCAGTGCTGGAGGAATTGCTTCCCCGCATCGGTGAGGGAGATGCGGCGCGTGGTGCGATTGAGGAGACGCACACCGAGCTCCGTCTCCAACGCGGTCACCCGCCGGCTGAGCCGCGAGGTCTGCACCCCGAGCGCCTGGGCGGCCAGGGTGAAGCTGCCCTTCTCCATGATCTCCGCGAAGTACCGCAGGTCGTTCAGGTCCGTGGGTTCCATGGAGCCTCCAGGCCGCGAAATGACTCAATTGTTATATCACCAGCAACAATCCTTTGTAAATAGCTGCATTTATCTATCACTCTTGCCCTCCTAGCATTTGTTCAAGCCTGAAGGCTCTAGCCCAGGCCTGAACCACACCAGCAGGAGCGATACATGAACAATCTCAACAAATACGCGGAACTCGGCGGCCGGGTCTTCCTGGCGGCCCTGTTCCTGCTCTCCGGCCTCGGCAAGATCGGCGCTTACGCCGCCACCGCCGGCTACATGGCCTCCCAAGGCGTCCCCGGCTGGCTGCTGCCGCTGGTGATCGCCACCGAGATCGGCGGCGGCCTGGCCATCGCCCTCGGGTGGAAGACGCGCGCCGCGGCCTTCCTGCTGGCGGGCTTCACCCTGGTCTCGGCGCTGATCTTCCACACGCACTTCGCCGACCAAAACCAGATGATCAACTTCTGGAAGAACGTGGCCATCGCCGGCGGCTTCCTGCAACTGGTGGTCAACGGTGCCGGCCCCCTCAGCCTCGATCAGCGCTTCGGCCGGGTCCTCCGCGCCGCGACCGCCTGATCCCGCAAGTACCCTGAGGAGCATCACATGAAACTCTTGCACATCGACTCCAGCGCCCGTAAGCACTCTCTGTCGCGCTCGATCACGGCGGGGTTCTTGGAGGTGTGGAAGCGCGCCTACCCCCGCGGCGAGGTCATCGAACGCGACCTCGCCACGGGCCTGGTGCCCCACATCA
>DASXYJ010000241.1:0-2941 GCA_036502565.1 Gammaproteobacteria bacterium | reverse complement strand
GGTGTGCAAGATGGCGATGAGCCGCAGCAGCTCCGGGCGGCTCACCAGCGAGTCGCCGATGAGTTTCAGGAATCCCGCCACGCTGGCATCACCGCCCGGCTGCAGCCCTGCGTCCAGCTCGTCGAACCAGGCGTTGAGCTGATCCGTGTAGATGGCCAGGAACATCTCCTCCTTGCTCTTGAAGTAGAGGTAGAGGGTGCCCTTGGCGAGGCCCGCCTGGTCGGCGGTGTCGGCCATGCTGAGGGAGTCATAAGGCGTGAGGGTGAAGCGGTGGCGCGCGACCTTGAGGATGTCGGCGCGGCGCGCTTCTTTTTGAGCCTCGGTTACAGCACGGTGCTTAGGCATGGCCGGACTCTAAAATGACCTGGGGTCATTACACGCTGACCCGTGGTCATTTGTCAATAGAGCGGCCTATTCTTCAACCAACCAACGGACCTCGGAACGCTCCGCATCGAGGATGGGCACCAGATCCGACAGGCACTGGCGCGCCTCGATATCCAGCTGCCAGGGCGGGTTCACGATGAGCATGCCGGTGCCGTAGAGGCCTTCCACCTGCACCGGCAGGGTCAGCTCCGCGAGCAGCACCTTGCGGATGCCGGAGTTCTCCACGTTGCGCAGGAAACGCCGCCGCGCGGAGTCGTCCTTGATGGGGTACCAGAGGGCGTAGATGCCGGTGGCCCAGCGGCCATGGGCCACCTTGAGCGCCGTGGCGGCAGCCTCGAACTCATCCGCCTTCTCATAGGGCGGGTCCATGAGCACCAGCCCGCGCCGCTCCCGGGGGGGCGTGAGCGCCTTCAGCATCTCGTACCCGTCCCGCTCGTGCACCGCGGCATTGGCGGCGCCCATGAGCTCGCCGCGCAGGAGATAGGCCTCCTCTGGGTGCAGCTCCGCCAGGAACAGCTTGTCGTCGGCCCGGCTCAAGGCCGCCTCGATACGGGGCGAACCGGGGTAGACCCGCGGCATCTCCCCCGCGGGGGTATCGGGGTTCAGCTCCGCCACGATGCGGCAGAGCCGCTCCGCCGCCGCCGGCAGCCGGCCCCGGGCCGCCCAGAGCCGCGCGATGCCGCCCTCCGCCTCGCGGGTACGGCGCGCCGCGTCGGACTGCAGGTCGTAGGCCCCGGCCCCGGCGTGGGTGTCCAGGCAGGCCCATGGCGCCGGCTTGCGATTTAACGCTTCCAGCAGCATGGCCAGCAGCGAATGCTTCACCACGTCGGCGAAGTTGCCCGCGTGGAAGCCGTGGCGGTAGTTCATGCGGCGATGATGACACAAGCGGCTATTGCTATGATGGGGAATCCCCTGCGGAAGCGCTCATGCCGATACTGAAGAGACTCACCGCGCTCCATTGGTTGCTGGTCGTGCTGGGCGGGCTGTGCCTGCTCTCCATGTTCAACCACGGCCCGGTGCCCTCCATGGAGCCGCGCTTCGCCGAGTCGGTGCGGGAGATGCTGGCGCGACACCAGTACCTGATCCCCATCAAGAACGGCGTGCCCTACATCGAGTACCCGCCGCTGTACTTCTGGTTGAGCCTGGGCGCCACCTGGTTCGGCCTGCCCATCGAGGCGGCCATCCGGGTGCCGGCCTACGCCGCCTACCTGTTGTGGGTGGTGTGGCTGGCGCGCCTGCAGAAAGAGCTGTTCCCCACCTGGCCGAAGTGGCTGCTGCCGCTCACCGGCGCGGCGCTGCCGGCGGTGATCTACAACTTCATCATGGCGCAGTCGGACTCGCTGCTGCTCTTGGGCACGCTCGTCGCCTTCACCGGCTACATCCGCATCCGCACCGACCCGCCGCTGCGCAAGTTCCCCTGGGAGCTGTGGCTGGGCGTGGCGCTGGCCACCGCCGCCAAGGGCCCGGTGGGCATCCTGGTGACGCTGCCGGTGATGGTGCTGGAGATCCTCGCCACCTCCTTCATGAGCTTGCAGGCGGACACCGGCGAGCCGCGCGGCTTCGGCTACCGGGCCGGCCTCGCGGTGAAGGAGGTCTGGCGGCTCTCGCCGCTGCGCGGCGTGCTGCTCTCGCTCATCGGCATCGTGCCCTGGTACATCGCCGCCGGCTTCGCGGTGAACTGGCAGTTCGTGCGCGCGGTGCTGGTGTACCAGAACTTCACGCGCTTCTTCGTGGGCTTCGACCACCTGGAGCCCTGGTGGATGTACGCCCACACCATCTGGGGCGACTTCGTGCCGCTGTGCCTCCTGCTGCCTTTCGGTCTGTATTATGGGTTCCGCTACGCGCGCCGCGAGTTCCGCTGGCGCCTGCTGTTCATCTGGGTGGTGTGGACGGTGCTGTTCTTCAGCCTCTCCGCCTCCAAGCAAAGCAAGTACATCCTGCCGGCGGCGCCGGCCATCGCGCTCATCGCGCTGGCCGCCATCGAGCCGGTGTTCAAGACCGACAAGCTGCACGGCGTGGTACGCAACATCCTGGGAGGGTTCTCGATCTTCCTGCTGGTGGTGTTCCTGCTGGGGCTGATCTTCTGGGTGCCGGCCCACAAGAAGAGCATCGGCGGCGTGGGCGGCTTCGACCATCTGAAAGAGGCCATGGCGGTTGCCCCGGGCAGCATCGTGAGCTTCCAATGGCCGCGGCCCATGACGCTGTATGAACTAGGCGCGCCCATGCCGACGGTCACCTCCAGCCGCGAGCTCTACGCCGAGGTGCACGACGGCCGCATCAAGCCCGGCAGCTATATCCTGGTGGCGGACAAGTACCTGCCGCTCGGCACCGAACAGGACCCCAACAAGCTGGTACCCCTGCCCGATCCCAGGTACTTCGAGCAGGTCATCAAGACCCGCGCCGAGGACACCATGGTCCTCTACCGAGTGAAACCGGAAGCGGCGAACATGCCGGTGCCGAAGACGCCCGAACCGCTGCCACAGCAGTGGTGGCAGCAGTTCGATACTGACTAGCCTTCTCAGAAGCTACTGCGCTCGGCATAGCTTCGTTGCGGTCC
>DASXYJ010000240.1:0-5397 GCA_036502565.1 Gammaproteobacteria bacterium | reverse complement strand
AACAGGGAGTCTCACCATGTCCATCAACAAGCTCATCATCGGTACCCTCCTCTCCACCGGCATGCTCATCGCGGCGAACGACGCTTCGGCGACGCGCCTCCAGGTAAGCGGCATCCCGGTCAACATCATGGCCAACAACGGCAGCACTTCCGCCTGGCGTGACCAGTTCACGGTGACCGGCGCCAGCGTGGGCACCTGCCCCGGCAGCAGCACCGGCGTGTACGCCACCATGCTGAGCCCCGGGACCACCGGCGCCGACGACCCGCAGGCCAGCCGCATCTGGAACCTGGTGCTGGCGGCCTCGCTGGCCAACAAGTCCGTGACCGTGCTCCTCGACGACGGCATCAAGGACGCCAACGGCCGTTGCATCGCGATCTTCGTGATCATGTGACATCCGGTCCCGGACCCGCAGGGTCCAGACTTCAAGGACAGAAAAGATCCGGAGGAAACCCATGACTATCCGATACGCTTTCGCGGCGGCGCTGTTCGCTGCCGCCGCGACTTATACCGCCACCTGCTCAGCAGACGCCCAGACGGGGCCGATAAGGGGCGTGGCATTCAATCAACTCAACGTGAACATCGGCGGCGCCAGCGGCTCCATAAACGGCAGCGCCGATGGCAACCCGAACAACACCAATGGCAACAGGAATGGCCTCTACTATGTCCTGGACAACCAGGACGACAACGATCCTGCGACGAACCAGGTGGTCGGTGAAGCCATACGCAGCCAGATCGACAACCTGCTGGATGCGTATGAGAATGCCGGCATCAATACCATCAGGCTAGTCATCTCCGGCACGTTCATCCAGAACTACTGCGCCGGGCCGGGACTCAAGGCGGCTGCCAATCCGAACTTCACCGACAGCTATTGCCATACTTTCTCTTACCCCGGGACCCTGGATCCCGTGACCCAGGTGGCGTCGAACCAGAAGTTCTTCGACGCCGTCAACTCGTTGTTGGCGAAGTTCAACTCCGGGTCGCATGCAGGCCAATTCAAAGTGGATATCACCACCACCGGGATCGGCACCGCAAAAATATTGGCGGGAGGCCAGAGGCTCGTCAACTACGCCTGCGAAAGCCTGGGAGGATTGGGCGACACCGATAACGCCGGCTTCGACCCGAACTGCGGCGACCTGGGCGATTCCGCCAACCCTCCCTATGACGTGCCCTTCGGCAACCTCGAGGAGTACCTGAACAGCTGGTTCGCCAAGGTGATAGCGCCGAACCAGGCCCAGATCGCGCTGGTGGAGATAGGCGCGACGCTGAGGATGTGCCAGGTGACCACCTGCGACGGCGATTCCGCCGCGACCGACCAGGAGGTCAACAACGGCGAGTACATAAAGATCGTATGGGCCTGGGAACAGGCGAACATAAAGCCGCAGTATCCCTCGGTGGCAGTGAGCTATGAGACCGAGGCCCAGCGCCCGAACGGCACGGCAGGTGCCATACCCGATCCGAGTCAGGTGGCAGCCATCGTGCACTGGTCCAACAGCAACACTCCCGGGCTGCCTTACAACTCCATGTCCATATACCTGGCCGAGACCCATGGGACGACCACGGCGCAGTACGAGAGCAGCGCGAACGACCTGCTGAGTGCCTATTATGGGGCGGCTGGAAGCGTGCCCTTGTGGCTGGATGAATCCGGTGCGACCGTGACCTACATCCCGCCGGGCGCGACTCCGCCCAGCGACACCCATGACAGCAACGATGCCAAGAGCCTGTTGGACGGACTGCTCACGGCCACCACCTGCCAGGCGGGATTGGGCAAGGACATCCCCAAGATCATCTGGATCGGGACGGATGACCTGAACACCAACCAGCTCGACAGCGATCCCAGCAAAACGCAGGAACTGTTCCGGCTCATCCAGGGATACGATGCCGACAACATCCCCATGCCACTGCCGCAGTGGAATAAGGTGAGCCGGTGGTATTGGGCCCAGGATCAGACCTCGGCGGGGGACGGTTACGTCGCTACCAAGAAGGGAACGGCGATATCCGACCAGCTTTCGAGTTGCGGGATCTCGACCGGCGTCCCCACTTTCCAGGTAGTGACAGCACCCTCGCATGGGACGGTGACCATCACCAACACCGCGACGGGCGCCTTCACCTACACTCCCCACGCCTCGTTCTGGGGCAACGACAGTTTCGTGTTCGCGAATGGGGTCGGCCCCCTTGGAGTGCCCTCGAACTCCTGGACGGAAAGCATCTACGTCTACAATCCGGCCATCATGAGCGTCCTGATCAACTAGACCTGCCAAACCGTGGCGGCGGCCATCAGGCCGCCGCCTCTTTCTGTAAGAGTTGCCGCTGGAGGTCGGGCGGGGTAGCGTGGTAGCAGCCTCGTCCAAGGACCTGCCATGACGCCGCGCACCCTCCTCTACCTCATCATCAGCGTCATCGTGCTCGGCGCCTGCATCGCTGCGCCGTTCTTCCCCGAGGCGGTGACGCCCTTCGATCTGCACGTCGACCGGGAGCAGCGCGTGGCCGAGATCCAGCCGAGCGAGCTCGGCACGCCGCTGCCGGCGGGGCTCGCGGCTGGCGACAAGCTCTACTTCCAGGACATGCGGCCCGAGACCCGGGTGCTGCTGCTGATGGGCAAGGCCAACCCGCCGGTGGGCACCTCCGTGGACCTGGACGTGCGCCGCGACGACGGGCTGCACCGCTTGAGCGTCGACTACGTGCCGGCGCCCTTCCTGCGGGGCGACGCGGACGAGATGGCGGTGGAGATCGCCGACTATGCACTGGCGCTGCTGACCGCAGCCCTGGGCCTGCTGCTCATGTGGCAGGGCCACAGCCGTGCGACGCTGGGCGTGGCCATCTGGTGCTTCTCCAGCGTGGCGCAGTACGTGACCGCGCTGCTGCCGCTGCCACCGCCCTACGGGAAAGTGCTCAGCACCTTGGGCATGCTGGCGTTCAGCGTCGGCACCCTGGTGGGCCTCTACCTGGTGGCGGACGAGCTCACCGCCTCGGCGCGCTCCAAGCGCCGCCGCGTCCTCTCGGCCGTGGCGCTGGGGGTGATCGTGGTGGGATACGCCGCCGCCATGCTGTTCCTGAGCTTCTGGATGTACGCGCACGGCACCGCCTTGAACGGCATCAGCTACATCGTGCCGGTGCACTTCGCCGGATTCCTGCTGTCGTTCGGCATCATGGTGGCCGCCTACCGGCACAGCACGCCGGTGAACCGCGCCCGCATCCGCTGGGTTCTGGTGGGTCTCATGGGGATGCTGCTGACCTACGCGCTGAACATCGCCGCCGGGCGCCTCGGTATCGCCGCTACCGAGGTGAACGTGGCCGCCACGGTGCTCAGGGCCGCCTCGCTGATCGGCTTCGCCTACGCCGTGCTGAAGCACCGGCTGGTGGCCCTGGAGCTGGTGCTGAACCGGGCGCTGGTCTACGGCCTCATCATGTCGCTGCTGGTGGGCATGTTCGCCGCCATGCTCTCGTTCCTGGAGCACGAGACCCTGACCTCCAAGACCAACCGGGTGGTGGCGCTGCTGATCCCGCTGGTGCTGGGCATGGGGCTCACCGGCGTGCGCCGCACCGTGGAGAAGCACGTGGGCCGGTTCCTGTTCCGCCGCCGGCGCCTCGCCGAGGACGCCTTGAGCCAGTTCGCCCGCACCTGCGCCTACATGGAGGACCCGGACAAGCTGCTGACCCTCACCGCCACCGAGCTCTTCCGCCATGCCCGGCCCCAGGCGCTGGCGATCTACCTGAGCGGCCCGGAACACACCGGCGCGATGCGGGTGCGCAGCCACGGCGAAGAGCGCTATCCGGAGCACCTGGATTCCGACGACCTGGCATTCCTGCGGCTGCGGGCCGGCGACATGGAGGTGGACCTGCACGAGCTCGACAGCGCCCTGGGTGCCGACGGCTTCGTGTATGCGCTGGTGCTGCGCAACGAGGTGCTGGGGTTCATCGTGATGGGACCGCGGCCGGCGGAGTCTTATTCCGAGGACGAGCGGAAGCTGTTCGCGCTGGTGGCCCACCAGGTGGGCGTGGCGCTGCACGCCTTGCGGCTGGTGGAGCAGCAACGGCTGCTGCGGGAGTTCATCCGGGTGTCGCCCGACAAACTGGGCGCGGTCCAGGACAAAGCCCGCAAGTTGGTGGACGCCTCACCCTGAGTAGTTGCCGTCCCGGTGCGGGCACGGTAGCTTGGCCTTGTCGCAAGGGATATATAGACAGGATTCCGCCATGACAGCCCGCAAGCTGCTGCTGGTTCTATTCACCCTCATCTGCATCGCCGCCAGCCTCGGGCTGCCTTTCGTGCCGCAGACTATTGCGCCCTTCGATTCGAGCGATGTGGATGGCGGTCCGGTACTGCGGGTCTTCCCGAGTTCCCTCGGGCTGCCCATGCCGACGGGGCTCGAGGCCGGAGACCGGATCGATCTGCGGGATCTCACACCCCGCGACCGCGCCTATTTCCTGGACAACGACGAGGCTCCTGCAGGTACCACCCTGGAACTCGTGGTACGGCGGGCCGACGGCCTGCATCGTGTGCCGATGACGTTCCAGACCGTCGGATTCCTGAACGGCAGTGCCGCCAACCGCGTCATCCAAGCCGCCGGCTATGTACTGCTGCTGGTGGTGACGGCGCTAGGCCTGGTGCTCCTGTGGCGCGGCCGGAACCTGGCGGCCTGGGGCGTGGCTATCTGGTGTTTCACGCTGCTGCTGCAAGGCGGATTACAGAGCCTCCCGCTGCCCTCCCCCTTCGGATACATCCTGAACAGGGTCGGGAACATCAGTGCCAACACCCTGACGCTGGTGGGCCTGTATCTCGTAGCGGTGAGTCTTGCCGGCTCGGTGCTGTCGCAGGCCAGACGGCGCGTGCTCCACTGGATCTTCGCCACCGTCGTGACGGCCTATAGCTGCGGGAACATGATCTTCACCACGTGGTTTTACTTCGACATCGACTTGTCGAGCGGTACGTCGGTCGTGTTGCGCGCCATACACATCGTCGGTTTCGCCATCCCCTTGGGGCTGCTGATCGCCACCTACGGCCGTGCCATGCCGGTGAACCAGGCGCGCATCCGTTGGGTGCTTTTCAGCGTGCTCGGCCTGGTGGCGAGCTATCTCGTGAGCATCACGCCCCAGAGTTTCGACATCTCATCCCTGGTACTAAATATCGCCAGCACGGCACTGATCGCCGCTGCGTTCAGCGGCTTCGCCTACGCCGTGCTGAGACACCAGCTCGTATCGCTGCAGGTGGTGCTGAACCGGGCGCTGGTGTACGGCCTCATCACCTCGCTGGTGGTGGGCGTGTTCGCCGCCGTGCTCTCCTTCCTGGAGCATGCGACGCTCAACACCGAGACCAACCGCTTGCTGGCGCTCTTGGTGCCGCTGGTGCTGGGCATGGGGCTCGATACCATAAAACGGCAGGTGAACACCTATCTCGGCAAG
>DASXYJ010000239.1:0-3033 GCA_036502565.1 Gammaproteobacteria bacterium | reverse complement strand
AGTCTGCGCGGCTTTGGCTGCAGAATAGATCTCGAACTGCACATCGATGGCCTTCGAAAGCAGCGTGCCCTCGGCCTCGCGGCGCTGGCGAAGGACGCTCAGGGTCTTGAGTGCCTCAGCGTACTGGCCGGCTACGATCTGCAGGCGGAATAGGTTATCCAGATACTCGTCCTGGTCCGCTTCCTTATAGACCGCGAGCACTTGGGTCGCGAGCTTCGGCATGGCGGCATCGAGGGCGGCGGGATCGGTCACCGCCGCGGCGGGGAGATCGAATTGGGGTGGCGCATCCGCCAGCGCTGCCGGTGCGAGGAGCGACAAGGACAAGAAGAGAAACGGCCTGCGGATCATCTTGGGCTGCCCCTGATACGACTGAGGCAAGCCTGATGCTTCGCGGACCTTGGCGCAAGACCTGCTTTCTAGGCTGTTTTCCGGGCTACTAGGTTTATTAAGGTCTCTTCCCGTTGCCCCACTGGCGGTGGCACCTTGATGCGCAACCGCTCCAGCAGGCCGAAGTCGCGGGCGCGGCTCCACCACAGGTACGGGTAGGAGACATCCCCGGGCCCGAACTCAAAACCGGCCCGGCGCACCAGCTCCAGGTACTCCGGTGCGGTGCGCTGCACGTGCATGGGATGGCGGAACAGCAGCCGGATCACCCAGGAGTGGATATAGGCCTTGGTGGATTCCGCCAGCAGCAGCAAGCCGCCCGGCTTCAGCAGGCGGTGGAATTCCTTGAGGGTCTCTTCCTGCCGCACCAGGTGATGCAGGGTCTGGTGGCAGAACACCAGATCGACGCTGGCGTCCGGCAGCGGGATCGAGGCGGAATCCGCCTCGATGAACTCGGGTGTCAGCCCATGGCGCGCCGCCTCGGCACGGGCCGCCGTGATGGCTTGAGCATCCACGTCCACGCCGATGACGCGCGTCGCTTGGAAGCGCTGCTGCAGCGGCTTCAGGGCCTTGCCCTGGCCGCAGCCGGCATCCAGCACCGTGTGGCAACGCAGCCCCGGGTCGGACAGGAGTTTATCCAGGTCCGTGAGCGCCACTTCCACCACGCGCTTCTCCCAGGTGAAGGTCCCCAGGAACCAGAAGCCGACGCGGCTCTCCTCGACGTAATCTTTCGGTTTGCTCATCGTCCTTGACTCACTTGATGCCGCGCGCGGCCTTGATTGCGTCGTAGGCGACGTTGATCTGCTGCACCTTCTCCTGGGCCAGCTTGATCATGTTCTCCGGCAAGCCTCTCGCCACGAGCTTGTCCGGGTGGTTCTCTTTCATGAGGCGCCGGTAAGCGGTCTTGATCTCCGCGTCCGTCGCCGTGGCTGCGACACCCAGGGTCTGATAAGCCGCCGTGAGCTTGTCGCTGCGCGAATAGGCGGTGCCGCCGCCCGCGCCGGCGCGGCCGCCGGCGAAGCGCTGCTGGGCCTGGATGAACTGGATGTATTGGTTGAGCTCGTAGCTCGAGATGCTGAGCAGGTCGCAGATGCGTTCCAGCAGGCGCCGCTCCGCGGCCTCGATGCTGCCGTCGGCCATGGCCGCGTGCACCTGGATCTGCAGGAACATGCCGAGCAGGTCGCGGCGGCCGTGGCAGGCCACGCGCAGGTCGCGCAGGGTGCTGTCCAGGTCGAAGCCGGATTCCTTGCCCTGGTTGAAGAGCTGGATGGCGGCGAGCCGCTGCGCCGGGTCCAGGTTCATGTGCGCCATCACGGCGTTGGCGGCCTGGATCTCGTCCTGGGACACCACGCCGTCGGCCTTGGCCATGTGGCCCATGACCGAGAAGGTGGCGGTGAAGAAGGCCTGCTGCGAGCGCGCCGCATCATGGCCGCTCCAGCCCGAGCGGGATACGCCCACCGAGACGCTCTGCCCCAGGAAGGCGCCGATGAGCGCGCCCAGGGGGCCACCCAGCACGAAGCCGATCAGTGCGCCGATCAGCAGGCCAACGACGTTCATCTACTAAAGATTCCCTGACAGGACTATTCCGACCTATGGCAAGATACGCGCTAATTCAAGGCTGGGACCCAGATGAATTCCACCCCTACCGTCTTCGAGACCCGCCTCAAGAGCCTGCCGCTGGTGCACCGCGGCAAGGTGCGCGACATCTACGACGCGGGCCCCGAGCACCTGCTGATCGTCACCACCGACCGCCTCTCGGCCTTCGACGTAGTGCTGCCGGACCCTATCCCCGGCAAGGGCGCGGTGCTGAACGGCATCTCGCGCTTCTGGTTCCACAAGACGGCGCACATCATACCAAACCAGCTCACCGACCTCGCCGTGGAAGACGTGGTGCGGGACCCGGCCGACCAGGCCCTGCTCAAGGACCGTGCGGTCATCGTCCGCAAACTCAGGGCGCTGCCCATCGAGGCGGTGGCCCGTGGTTACCTCATCGGTTCCGGCTGGAAGGATTACCTGCGGACCGGCGCGGTCTGCGGCATCCCGCTGCCGAAAGGCCTCAAGCAGGCCGCCAAGCTGCCGCAGCCCATCTTCACCCCCGCCACCAAGGCGCCCAAGGGCCAGCACGACGAGAACATCCCCTTCGAGGAGGTGCTGAACCTCCTGGACCGGGAACAGGCGGAACGGGTGCGCGAAGTCACGCTCGAGATCTACGACTTCGCCGCCAAGTACGCGCGGGAGCGCGGCATCATCATCGCCGACACCAAGTTCGAGTTCGGCGTGGACAAGGCCGGCGAGCTCTATCTCATCGACGAGGTATTGACGCCGGACTCCTCGCGCTTCTGGCCGGCGGATACCTATAAGGAGGGGATCAGCCCGCCCTCCTACGATAAGCAGTTCGTACGCGACTACCTGGAGACGCTGGACTGGCCGAAGAAGCCGCCGGCGCCGAAGGTGCCCGCGGATGTGATCGCGAAGACTGCTGAGAAGTATCAGGAAGCGTACCGGCGCTTAACTCAAGGGTAGCTTCTCGGGTCATCGACTCACGGAACCATCCCTGGTGCAGCAGACTGCTGCGACATCCAGTCGCGTCGTTCGCCGGGAGATGCCTTCGGCATCAACTTCTCGGCTCACCTTACCCAATAATGTCAT
>DASXYJ010000238.1:0-18593 GCA_036502565.1 Gammaproteobacteria bacterium | reverse complement strand
CACAGCCTGAGCGCCCATGACCAGGGCGTGGTGACGCAGTTCGACCTCTCCGACCACATGGTCATCATCGGCCTGTTCATCGGCGGCATGGTGCCCTACCTGTTCGGCGCCATGGCCATGGAAGCGGTGGGCCGTGCCGCCGGCTCCGTGGTGAACGAGGTGCGCCGCCAGTTCAAGGAGATCCCCGGCATCATGACCGGCAAGGCCAAGCCGGATTACTCCCTCGCGGTGGACATGCTCACGCGTGCCGCCATCAAGGAGATGATCATCCCCTCGCTGCTGCCGATCCTGGTGCCCGTGATCGTGGGCGTCGCGCTCGGGCCGAAGGCGCTGGGCGGGGTGCTCATCGGCACCATCGTCACCGGCCTGTTCGTCGCCATCTCGATGACCACCGGCGGCGGCGCCTGGGACAATGCCAAGAAGTACATCGAGGACGGCAACTTCGGCGGCAAGGGTTCCGACGCCCACAAGGCGGCGGTGACCGGCGATACCGTGGGCGATCCCTACAAGGACACCGCGGGTCCGGCCATCAACCCCTTGATCAAGATCATCAACATAGTGGCCCTGCTGATCGTGCCTTTATTGGCTCACGGCGGTTAATCAATCGCTGCGGGTTGAACCCAAAGGCGCCACCGAGAGGTGGCGCCTTTTCTTTTACCAGTCGCAACCGTCCCTGGTGCATCGTTCCCAGGGCGACCGTCCAGGTCGCCCGTCTCGGGCCGTGGCGGCCCTCGACCCGCTTCTCGCGCACGGCGGCTAAGCCACAAGCTCAAGCTGAAACTGAGAGGCCCCGTGAGGGGCCTCTTCTTTTTCATGCTTAGACTAAGAAATCATTCACGGTGTTCACGAAGTTATGGAACAGCACGCTGGGCCAGACGCTGCCGGTGCGCTCCCGCAGCCACGCCAGCACCGCGCCAGTGGCGGCCGGGAAGATCATGGCGCTCCAGTAGAAGTTCACGGCGAAGCCGCCGCCGGCCTTCACCTCGATGCCGTGGATGAAGCCGAACATGGCGGTGACGATGACGAACCCCCAGCCGAGCTGGATGCCGGCGAACTTCCAGGGCCGCCCGAAGGCCTCGTTCAGCACCAGCAACAGCAGGCCGCGATACATGATCTCCTCGCCCAGGCCCGGCATGGTGGCCTCGAAGACGGCCCTCGGCGTATCGGTGTTGATGCCGAGATGCGCGCCCATGAGCAGCATCACCGGGATGCCGATGAGCGCATACAGCACGCAGGCGATGGGCAGCGCGCGCCAGCGCGACCTCTGTTCCGGGAGCTTCAAGCCCATGCGCACGGCAGGGAACGCTGCGGGCAGCAGCAGCGCCAGCAGCACCGGCACCGCGGCTTCCAGGAACTTGCCCTGCCAGTTCCAGCCGCCCCAGCTCGGGATGAGAGGCAGTACCCTGTGGGAATAGATCAGCGCCACGTCCATGAGCACGAAGGCGGCGAACAGCAGGGCCGGCCTCGGGGAGGGCCGCGGCTTCGCCGTGACATAGGCCGCGAGGAAGAAAGGCAGCAACAAGGCCAGGTCGATGGCCGTGGAGACCAGGACCAGCTGCAGATAATCTTGCATGGGACTCCCTTCCGGCGGGGTTCTAAAGTCTCAGAGCTTGTCCACCGGTATCTTGAGATAGACCGCACCGTCGGCTTCCGGTTCCGGGAAATTGCCGGCGCGAATGTTCACCTGGATGGCGGGCAGGAGCAGTGCCGGCACCGGCAGGGTGGCATCGCGGCCTTGGCGCAGCTTGATGAAGTCCTCGCGCGAGACGCCGTCCTTCACGTGGATGTTGGCGCGGCGCTGTTCCTCCACCGTGGTCTGGTTGCGGTGCTCGCGGCCGCCCGGCGCATAGTCGTGGCACATGAAGAGCCGCGTCGCCTCCGGCAGGTCCAGGAGCCTACGCACCGAGTCATAGAGCAGGCCCGCGTCACCGCCGGGGAAGTCGCAGCGGGCGCTGCCGGAATCCGGCATGAACAGGCTGTCGCCGGTGAACACCGCGTCTTCCACCAGATACGCCACGCCGTCGCTGGTGTGGCCGCCCATGGCCAGCACCCGCACCGGGATATCGCCGAGCCTGAAGCTCTCGCCATCCTTGAACAGGTGGTCGAACTGGCTGCCGTCGGTCCTGAAATCCTTCCCCAGGTTGTAGAGCTTCTTGAAGCCGGCCTGGACCTCGCGGATGCCCTCGCCTATGGCGACCTTGCCGCCGAGCTGTTCCTTGAGGAATTGCGCCGCCGAAAGGTGGTCCGCGTGGGCGTGGGTCTCCAGGATCCAGTCCACGCCGTAGCCCCGGCCCTTCAGATGCTCGACGATCTTCTGCGCCGAAGCGCTGCCGCTGCGGCCGGAAGCGGCGTCGTAGTCCAGTACCGGATCGATGACCAGGGCACGCTTGGCGGCAGTGTCCGCCACCACGTAGCTGTAGGTGGAAGACGGAGCGTGGAAGAAGGCGGTGATCTCCAGTGACATCTTCGCTTCCCGGATGGACCGTCACAATAATGTAGCACCAGAGCGTCGCGAGCGAAGGTAGGGCTAGGCGCGCGAGGCGAGCGGAGGGAGTGCACTCTTCTGTGCATGACCGACTGCGAGTCCGAAGCGCAACACCGCCCTACCGAGCGCAGCAGCTCTGGAACGGATTTATACTCAAGTTATGCCCCATGACCACGCGCACCCTCACCACCACGACGGCCACAGCCATAAGCCCCGCGGCCAGGGGCATTACTGGCTGGCGCTGGCGGTGACCTTGGGCTTCGCCGCCGTGGAAGCCTTCAGCGGCTGGCGCGCCCATTCCCTGGCGCTCCTGGGCGACGCGGGCCACATGGCCACCGACGGCATCGCGCTCGGTATCGCCGGGCTCGCGGCGCTGGTGGCGCAGCGGCCGGCTTCGGAGCGGCACTCCTATGGCCTCGGCCGGGTGGAAGTGATCGCCGCCGTCTTCAACACGCTGTTCATGCTGCTCATCGTGGCCTCCATCGTCGTCGAGGCCCTGCAACGCCTGCGCCATCCCGCCGAGGTGCAGGGGCCCTTGGTGATGCTGATAGGCGCCCTGGGGCTCGCCGCGAACTTCCTCATATATAAGGTGCTGGAGGGCGGCCAACACTCCCTGAACCTGCGCGCCTCGCTGCTGCACGTGCTGGGGGACGTACTGGGTTCCGCCGCCGCGCTGGCCGCCGGCGCGATCATCTACTTCACCGGCTGGCTGGCGGCGGATCCCCTGCTCTCGCTCTTCATCGGCCTCTTGATCCTGCTCTCCAGCCTGAAGCTCCTGGGCGACGCCACCCAGGTGCTGCTGGAGGGCGTGCCGGCGGGCATGGATCTGGCTGGCATCGGCCGCAGCATGGCGGCGGTGGAAGGCGTGGGCTCGGTGCATGACCTGCACGTGTGGAGCGTCTCCTCCGGCGAGGTGGCACTCTCGGCGCATGTGGTGATCGAGGAGTTGGGACAGTGGGAGGCCGTCTATCGGGGGCTCTGCGACCACCTGCATGACAGCTACAACATAGGGCACATCACCCTGCAGCCGGAGCCGAGGGTGAAGGCGAGGATCTCAGTAGCGGATATCGGTCGACGTTAGATGAAGATCGCGAGCGCGACGATGATGATGACGCCGAAGATGATGAGCGGCCACATATAACGCTTCAGGAACGGCTGCTTCACGGTCTCCATGCGCTGCACCGGCGGCGCGTCCACCTTGGCGGCGCGGGGCGTGGTGGCATCCACGCTGAAGTCCCGGTAGGTCTCCATGGCCACCTGCTGGGTCTGGTAGAGCTTGCGCACGTCCGGCGGCATGCTATCCAGGCCCTCGTACTCCTTGCCGTTGAATATCAGCTTCACCGGCGCGGCGGTCTCGGCGGTCTCCTGGGAGGCGCGCGCCAGGTCATAGACGCGGCGCACCTCCGCGGGCATCTCCTCGACGCTCGCGTAACGCTTGCCGGCGACTACGATCGGTCTCTTCTCTGCAGTCATGTGCGGTCCATGCTCCCTGGCACCCTCAGGCTAAGTCTAGCCGAACAGCACGCCCGCGAACCACAGCCAGAGGCCCGCCAACACTACGTTGCTCGCGGCATAGGCGCTGAACCTGAACAAAGTGCGGTTATAGGCCAGGTGGATGGCACTGTGCAGGGCCCGGAATCCCACGTAGGCCCAGGCCAGGGAAAGTGTGACGGCGGTCACATGGCCTGTGGCGTGGAGGGACAGGCAAAGCACATAGAAGAGGACCGGCGCTTCCAGCAGATTCATGAAGTTACGGTTGGCGACCGCCACGTCCGGCGGCACGTTGCCGGTCTCGCCGTAACGGAAATCCGCCCCCTTCACCCGGCCGGCGAAGACCGCGCCGAAGCGCTTGTAGCCGGTATATCCCAACACCGCCAGGGTCAGGACGACCAGGGCTATGACCGGTCCGAAGATGGCTGTCTGCTGCATGGCTCCCCTCCCCGAGGTATGCAGCGATTATCCCACGCCTATATATAAAGAAGAGGCCCGGATCGCTCCGGGCCTCACGCTACCACCTGAGATCCGGGCGTCAGAACCGGACTTGCAGGCCCACGTTGGCGAAGTTGATGTTGGTCTCGCCGCCGGTGTTGGCGTTGCCGAGGTTGTGGTACTGGTCCCAGCCGAGGCGCAGGCCCCAGTGCTCGGCGAACTGCCAGGCTACACCGACGCCGTAGTAGGCCTTCCAGTCGTTGCTATCGGTGTCACTGGAGGGAGCCGGGATGGCACCGATGGAGGTGTCATTCACCTGGGTGTGGGCGTCGACGGTGCCCAGACGCAGGAAGCCCGACCAGCCGCTGTCGCCGAAGGGGATACTACCCACGCCGGCGGCGCCGTAAGCATGGGCCTTACGGGTCGACTTGAAGGAGCTGTTGGAGGGCGTCCCGAAGTCGATGGTGTCATCCACCGAACCGAAGTCCACGTAGCTCAACTCCAGGCTAAACCAGGGGTTGAACTGGTAGCCCAGGTTGGCACGCCAACCCGTGTCGTTGTCACTGAAGTTGGTGGTGGAATTGGCGGTGTTCGAGTTCACCTGGTTGTTCTTGCTTCCATAGTGGGCCTGGCCCGCGTCCAGCTCGAAGTAGCCCGCGCTCCACCAAGCCGAGTTGGGATTGTCACTGGTGGTGGTCGTGCTGCTGGTCGTGGTGGTGTCGTCCGCCTGGGCGGCCAGCGGCAGCCCGAGGGCCGCAGCGATGGCGGCAGTTAACAGTGTCTTCTTGTTCATATCCATGCTTTTTTCTCCTGCTGCGATGACACGTTGCAATCTACGCAGTCACTTCCGGCACGAGCTTGATGCGCGTCACGCAATCACAAGCCGGACACTACTGGTGGCGTGGATGCAGGTGTCGATAGGAGAGATTGCGGGTCATCACCTGAAGGTGTGTCGCATCGTACGTTTGATGCGCATCACCGCTCCGCGTGCGCGACGGCGCTACAGTTGCAGCACAACAGGAGACATGACATGGCAGCGGAAGACGATGGTGTGAAGCCGGCGGTGGGCGAATGGTACATGGACATCCACAGCCGCGAGCGTTTCAAGGTGCTCGGCATCGACGGCGGTGAGATCCAGGTGCAGTACTTCGGCGGCGACATCGATGCCTTCGACGCCGCGGACTGGCAGGCGCGGCTGGTTACCCGCACCGAAGGGCCCGAGGACTTCACCGGCGCCCTGGAGCCCATCGAGGACGGCGACGCAGGCTACGACGAGGAATCCTACGACGCCTCGCAGCCGCAGATACCGGATATGGAGGACGGCAACGTGCTGCTGCCGGGCGAAGAAGAAGCGCCCCCGCATCCCCTGCCGGGACACCGCGAGCACTGAGCCCGCCCTTAGATAATCACGCCTCGGCGATCACCGCGATGGAGAGCTTCATGCCCTTGGGCCGCACCGGCAGCTTGGCGCCCTGACGCGCCGGCGGATCCTTGGGGAACCACTTGCCCCATTCCTCGTTCATGCCGGCGAAGTCGCCCTCTTCCGCCAGGATGAAGGTGGCGCTCACCACCTTATCCATGGAACTGCCTGCCGCCTTGAGGATGGTCTCCACGTTCTTCAGGCACTGCCGGGTCTGCTCCTGGATGCTCTCGCCTACCAGGTTTCCGGCGGCATCGAAGGGGCCTTGGCCCGAGACGAACACCAGTCCCGCTGCTTTCACCGCCTGGCTATAGCCGGCGAGGGACTTGGGCGCCTGCTCGGAATGGACGATCTGCTTGGTCACGTGCTGTTCCTTCAAGTGATGGCGTAGGCCCGCACCGGGAAAGTACCGAAGCCTTTCACCTTCACCGGCGCCGCGTGCAATCGGAATCCCGAATCGGGAAGCTGTTCCAAGTTGCACATGTGCTCGCAGATCGGGATGTCAGCCCCCAGCAGCACCGTATGCACCGGTCGTGCGCCGGTGGTGGTGCCGTCGATGTTCAATGAATCGATACCGACGAAGGCGGCCTTTTGTTCCCTGAGCCAGAGCGCAGCCGACTCCGTGAGATGGGGGTGGCCCTCGAAATATTGGTCCGTGCGCCAGTGTCTGGCCCAGCCGGTATGCACCAGCACTGCCTTGCCTTTTACATCCGCACCGGCGAAGAGCTCAGGGCCGTTGGCCTGCTTCTGGGCATGGAACACCACGCCTTCCAGGTCCGCGAGCGAATCCAAGGCCAGCTCCGAGAGATCCTTGCCCTGCTCGTAACGGTGGAACGGCGCATCCACGTAGGTACCGGTGTTGGAGACCATCTCGATCTTGCCCATCTGGAACGTGGTGTCCGCGGCGTACTTGGCCTTGGAGGCTTTCCGCGTCAGGAAGTCGCAGATGATGGGCGCCGGCAGACCCTTGTAGGTGATCATGCCGTGCTCGACGTCGTGACTGAGGTCGATGAGCCTTCTCATGGCCCGAGTCTAGCGGAACCGGCCGGCCTCCCGGGCGCGATGGCAGGATTTGTGGGATATTTGTCGTTTCGGCAAAGACGCCGGCCACCCATACTCCCGCCATGCCAGCCAAGAGAACCGCGCCCAGGAAACCCCACCCTGCTCGCGCCCACCGGGTGGTGATGTTCGGCTATCCGGACGCACAGATGCTGGACATCACCGGTCCCCTAGAGGCCTTCGCCCGCAGTTCTCGCCTGTTGCACGATCGGGGCATCAGTCGCCTGCCTGCCTACGACGTGGAACTGGTGGGTCTCAGACCCGGGCCCTTCGCCACCTCCTCCGGCGTGCGCCTGGTGGCCGAGCGCAGCTATAAGGACATCGCCGACGCCGACACCCTCCTCATCGCCGGCGGCATGGGCTGCTTCGCGGTGATGGAGGACGAGGATGTGTTGCGCTGGATACGCCGCCTCGCGCCCAAGGTCACGCGGCTCGGCTCGGTCTGCAACGGGGCCCTGATCCTGGCGAAGGCCGGGCTGCTGAAAGGCCGCTCCGCCACCACCCACTGGGACGACATCGCTCACCTGCTGCGGCTCGGTCCTTCGGTGCGCGTGCAGCCGGATGCGATCTACGTGCGGGATGGCAACATCTATACCTCCGCCGGCATCACCGCCGGCATCGACATGGCCCTGGCCATGGTCGAGGAGGACTGGGGCCAGCCGGTGGCCCTCGCCACTGCGCAGATGCTGGTGATGTTCCTGAAGCGCCCCGGCGGCCAATCCCAGTTCAGTGCCCAGCTCGCCGCCCAATTCAGCGAGGACGACAAGCTGCGCGAACTGCAGCTGTGGATGCTGGAACACCTGCAGCAGGATCTCTCCATCCCCAAGCTCGCCGCGCGGGTCGCCATGAGTGAGCGCAACTTCGCGCGCCGCTTCGCCGAGAGCGTCGGCATGACGCCGGCGGCCTACGTGTCGAAGATCCGGCTGGAAGCGGCCCGCCGCAAGCTGGAGGAGAACGACCTGCAGGTCTCACAGGTGGCGCGGCGCTGCGGGTTCGGCACCCAGGAGACCATGCGCCGCTGCTTCATCGCCGAGCTCGGCATCCCGCCCAGCGATTATCGCGAGCGGTTCCGCGGCGCGACTACCTGAGGAGTCGCGCTGCGGCTTCGCTCAGGACTTCTGTTTCAGCAAGGTGAGCGCCGACGACTTGCCATCCTGAGTATAAGTACCGGTCAGTACGTTGCCCGAATCGTTGGCCATGCCGCTGAAGCTGGCAGGATGCCCCGGGATGTCGAAGCCCAGATCCACATGGTTGCCATCCAGCTTGACCGTGGTCGGCGCGCCGCTCACGCCCTGGGATGCGCTGTCCAGCGACGCCGAATAGGCGCCTTTGGCGTAGGTCACGTGCAGCAGCAGTGCGAGCCCTGAGGCGGTCTGGCCCTTCCATTCCTGGTGCACCACCACGGGAGCCGGTACCGCCACTCCCACGTTGGTCTTCCAGCCGCTGCCCTGGTATTCCATGTAGTCCGCGGTGTGCTGCGCCACTGCTTCACCGTAGTACTCATCCACGACGTGCAGGGCCAGGTCCACGCCGGAGGTGAGGCCGCCGGCACTGAAGAGCGTCGGGCTCGCCTGCACGTAGCGCACCGACTCCACCAGCTTCACCTTGGGGAACTCGCTGCTGAACTGTTCGAAGAAGGCATGGTGGGTGGTGGCCGGGAGGCCGTCGAAGAGGCCCGCCTTCGCCACTTTGAAGGCCCCGGTGCACACCGACATGATGATGTGGTCCTGTGCGTGCACCTTCTGCAGCCATTCACTCAGGCCCGGACCGCCGGACTGGGCGCCGATCACCACGATGTCCGGCATGGGGGCATCCGCGAAGCCATAGTCCGGTGTGACGGTCATCCCCGGATGGTGACTGCCGCTGGTATGGATGGGCGCCGTGGACGGACCCACGGTGTACAGCTCGAACGGCATGGCGGAGTCCATGTCGTCACCCCGGCCGTCCAGCATCACGTTCTCGAACACCTCCCAAGGACCGGCGAAGTCGATCATGGTGGCGCCCTCGCTCATGACGAAGGCCACCTTGATGGTGCCATGCTTGGGGGGAGTGAGATGCGTATCGGCGGCGCGGGCGATGGGCCCGCCGCCCAAGACCAGCAGCAAGATGACCAAGAGACGTTTCATGGCAGGGCCCCCGGCAGTGATGGCAAGTGCATGGGACTATAGCGACCGGCTCCCCAGCCGCGATGACAAGGACCCCACGGATCCTGCCAAAGCCATTCAGCCCTGCTTGTAGACCTCGCCACCCTGCTCGATGAACTCCTTGGACTTCTCCGCCATGCCCTTCTCGGCGTACTCGCGCACGTCCTGGGTGATCTTCATAGAGCAGAAATGCGGGCCGCACATGGAGCAGAAGTGGGCGAGCTTCGCCGCTTCCTTCGGCAGGGTCTCGTCGTGGAATTCCTTGGCCTTCTCGGGATCCAGCCCCAGGTTGAACTGGTCTTCCCAGCGGAACTCGAAGCGGGCTTTCGATAGTGCGTTGTCCCGGACCTGGGCGCCGGGGTGGCCCTTGGCCAGGTCCGCCGCGTGGGCAGCGATCTTGTAGGCGATGATGCCGTCCCGCACGTCATTGCGGTCCGGAAGCCCCAGGTGCTCCTTGGGCGTCACGTAGCAGAGCATGGCGGTGCCGAACCAGCCGATCATGGCGGCGCCGATGGCGCTGGTGATGTGGTCGTAGCCCGGGGCGATGTCGGTAGTGAGAGGCCCCAAGGTATAGAAAGGCGCCTCGTGGCAGACCTTGAGCTGCCGGTCCATGTTCTCCTTGATGAGCTGCATGGGCACGTGGCCCGGCCCCTCGATCATGGTCTGCACGTCATGCTTCCAGGCAACCTGGGTGAGTTCGCCTAAGGTGTCCAGCTCCGCGAACTGGGCCTCGTCGTTGGCGTCGGCGATGGAGCCGGGGCGCAGGCCGTCCCCTAAGGAGAAGGCCACGTCGTAGGCCTTCATGATGTCGCAGATATCCTCGAAGTGGGTGTAGAGGAAGTTCTCCTTGTGATGGGAGAGGCACCACTTGGCGAGGATGGAACCGCCGCGGGAGACGATGCCGGTGACGCGCTTGGCGGTGAGCGGCACATAGGCCAGACGCACCCCGGCGTGGATGGTGAAGTAATCCACGCCCTGTTCGGCCTGCTCGATGAGCGTGTCGCGGAAGATCTCCCAGGTCAGCTCCTCGGCCTTGCCGTCCACCTTCTCCAGGGCCTGGTAGATGGGCACGGTTCCGATGGGGATCGGGGCATTGCGGATGATCCACTCGCGGGTCTCGTGGATATGCTTGCCGGTGGAGAGGTCCATGAGCGTGTCCGCGCCCCAGCGGGTGGCCCACACCAGCTTCTCCACTTCCTCGGCGATGCCGGAGGTGACGGCGGAGTTGCCGATGTTGGCGTTGATCTTCACCAGGAAGTTGCGGCCGATGATCATCGGCTCGCTCTCGGGATGGTTGATGTTGTTGGGGATGATGGCGCGGCCGCGCGCCACCTCCTCCCGCACGAACTCAGGGGTGATGGACTGGGGCAGCTTCGCGCCATAGGCTTCCGCCGGATGCCGGCGCAGGAGATGAGCCTCCTGGATGGCCTCGATACGCTGGTTCTCGCGGATCGCGATGAACTCCATCTCCGGCGTGATGACGCCTTTCTTGGCGTAGTGCATCTGGCTCACGTTGGCGCCGCTTTTGGCGCGACGCACCGAGCGCGGCCGCTCGAAGCGCATGTGGGCGAGCTTCGGGTCCGCCTCCCGGCGGCGCATGAATTCGGAAGTGGGCTGGAGCAGCGCTTCGGTGTCGCCCCGCTCCTCTATCCACTTGGCCCGCAACGGGCTCAGGCCTTTCAGCAGGTCGATACGCGTCTGGGGGTCCGTGTAGGGACCGGAGGTGTCGTAGACATGGAAGGCCGGGTTCTTCTCGGCACCGAACATGGCGGGGGTGTCGCTGAGGGCGATCTCGCGCATGGGCACGCGGACGTCGGCGCGGCTGCCGCTCACGTAGACCTTGCGGGAGTTGGCGAAGGGCCTTGTGGCCTCTTCGGCCAGGGCGTCGGTGCGGCGGACGAACTCTTCGGGGACGGCGCTCATGTTCGGTTCCTCGTCGTGGCGACGCGGGAACGCATGGCGGCGGCGGGGCTACCGCGAAGCATTCCCTCGCCGGATGTCCGCGGTGTCCGGCTCACTGTCCGGTGACTGCGGCTCTGGCCAGGTTCCAAGGGTGTGTTCTCAGCCCCCCATCTATATTGGGTAGGGCACCCCCAGCTTCCTCAACGCCTCTCGCGAAGCGCCCGCGCATTATACGCCGGACGTCCGGGACGCCCAGGCCGCGTGACATCTGTCACCCCCGCCGGTGACAGTTTTCCTTGCCAAGGGCGGCCCCAGCCTTTAACCTTTGCAGCCACGAACCGGCCTTTTTCTCGCGGAAAACCCCATGGATATGCAAGACGCCCGCACCCAGATGGTCCAGCAGCAGATCCGTGCCTGGCACGTGCTGGATGCGCGCACCCTCGCGGTGTTCGAAGCCCTGCCCCGGGACAAGTTCGTGGCGGAGGCCTACCGCAACATGGCTTACGCGGACACGCCGCTGCCGCTGCCCCACGGCGAATGCATGTGGATCCCCACCATCGAAGGCCGCGTGCTGCAGGCGCTGGCGCCGGAACCCGTCGAGAGCGTGCTGGAGATCGGCACCGGCAGCGGCTACTTCGCCGCCTGCCTCGCCAAGTGCGCGCGCGAAGTGCTGTCGGTGGACATCCACCCGGACTTCACCGAGAACGCCGCCAAGACCTTGAAGGGCCTCGGCTTCAAGAACGTGAAGCTCGAGACCCGCGACGGCACCCGCCTGGACTGGCTGGAACAGCGCTACGACGTGATCGTGGTGACGGGCTCGCTGCCGGTGTACGACGCGGCCTATGCCCAGCGCCTCAACGTGGGCGGCCGCCTGTTCATGATCGTGGGCAGTTCGCCGGTGATGGAAGGCATCGTGGTCACCCGTACCGCCGAGGAGAGCTGGTCCCGGGTCAGCCTGTTCGAGACCGACGTACCGGCCTTGAAGAACGCCGCCGAGCCCAGACGTTTCAAGTTCTGATGGCCGGCATCCCGCAACTCAGCCCCGGCGCCGCGCGCAACCTGCTCCTGGAGCAGGGCGACAAGGCGGTATTGCTGGATGTGCGGGAACCCTGGGAGTACACGCAGGTCCATGTAGAAGGATCGCGCCACATCCCCATGGGACAGATACCGGAGCGGCTCGGGGAGCTGGATCCCCAGGCCCGTTACGTGGTGATGTGCCACCACGGCGGCCGCAGCCAGCAGGTCGCCGCGTTCCTGGCCTCCAAGGGCTATGGGCAGGTGGCCAACCTGTCGGGCGGGATAGATGCTTGGTCCCAGGTGGTGGACCCCAACCTGGCCCGGTACTGAGCCATCTAATATTGAAGCCACCCCCTGGGATGGCGGCCTGAAAGCTCCGGAACGGGCCTTGCCAGGTAGGCGATATAGTGTTATATATGACTACAACAGTTATAACTTACTGACGGATGGGAGCTATGCGTAAGACCACCCTTTCCCTGGCCATCGGCGCCTTCCTCGCGGCTGCCGCGGCCCCTGCCGCCCAGGCCTCAGACCTCTGGGACATCTACCAGCTGGCGGTCAAGAACGACGCCACTTTCCAGCAGGCGCAGGCCAACTACGAGGCCACGACCGAGAACAAGGCCATCGCCCGGGCCGGCTACCTGCCCAGCATCAGCCTGAATGCCACCCGCAGCGGGACCACGTCCTACGGCACCCAGCTGACCGAGGCCCCGCCTGCGGGCACCAACCCGAACGCCCCGCCGGTGTTCGTGAACGAATACGCGACCATCCCGGGTCATGACACCCAGTACGGCCTCAAGCTCTCCCAGGCGATCTTCGACTGGGCCGCCTGGAGCGCCATGGACCAGGCCGATGCCCAGGCTGCCCAGGCGGACGCCCAGTTCACCGCCGCCCAGCAGGACCTGGTGCAGCGCACCGCCACCGCTTACTTCAACGTGCTGAACGCCCGCGACACGCTTCGGGCCGATCGCGCCGCTGCCGACGCCAACGCCAAGCAGCTCGAGCAGGCCAAGGAGAAGTACGAGGTGGGCATGAGCGCCATCACGGACGTGGAGAACGCCCAGGCGGCCTACGACCAGTCCGCGGCCAACCTCATCTCCGCCCAGCAGCAGGTCATCACCAACGAGGAACAGCTGCGTGCCATCATCGGTGAGCCGGTAGGCGAGCTCATGGAGCCGAGCGTCGACATGCCGCTGCACTCCCCGGATCCGAACACCTCCCAGCAGTGGGTGGACCAGGCCCTCAAGCAGAACCCGAACGTGCTGGCGGCCCAGTCCGGCGCCGACGCAGCCAGCGCCGCCATCGGCATCAAGCGCGCCCAGGAATTGCCGACCCTCACCGGCAGCTACACCTACGGCCGCGACAACTCCTCGGGTAACCCCTTCAGCACCTTCGACATCCGCCAGCGCCAGTGGATGTTGAACCTGAGCTTCCCGCTGTTCTCCGGCGGCGGCGTGTACGCGCAGATCTCCCAGGCCCAGGCCCAGTACCGCGCCTCGCTGGCCAATGTGACCCTGGTCACCCGCCAGACCGAGCAGCAGGCCCGCACCGCCTACCTCGGCGTGCTCACCGGCATCTCGCAGGTGACATCGCTGAAGCAGTCGGTGAAGTCCAACCAGACCTCCATGGACGCCACCCAGACCGGCATGGAAGTGGGCACCCGCACCATCGTGGACGTGCTGACCGCCCGCCAGAACCTGCTGACGGCGCAGACCAGCTTCTCCAACGCCCGCTACACCTACCTGGAGAGCCTGCTGACCCTGAAGGCCTCCGCCGGCATCCTCACGGAGCAGGACGTGAAGCAGATCAATACCCTGCTGCAGGTCCCCTCGCCCGCCGCGGACATGACCGTGCCCGCCACCAGCGAGCAGATGGGCGTCCCCGCCGCGGGTACCGTGGCGCCGCCCGCCGAGGGCACCACGCCGCCGCCGGCCGCGGCGACCCACGGCTGAGACTCAAGGGCAGAAGTTGAAAAAGAAACCCCGGCGAAAGCCGGGGTTTTCATTTGCGCGTGAGCAGGACTCTCACCAGTTCGACCGCCCTGTCCAGGGCGCCGCGGTTCTCCATCACCTTGGCCTCTGCCACGTCGCCGATGCTGCGGCGGGTGCTCACATTGCCCAGCAGCCAGGCGGCGGCGGCGGCCACGGAGTCCGCGTCGGTCACCGGCGTCAGCACGCCGGCTTCCTGCAACATCTGCGCCACGTCCTTCACGTTCTCCAGGTGCGGGCCTGCCAGCACCGGCAGGCCGACGGCCGCCGGCTCCAGCAGGTTGTGGCCGCCCACCGGCACCAGGGTACCGCCCACGAAAGCCACGTCGCCCGCGGCGAAGAACTTCATGAGCTGGCCCAACACGTCCACCAGCAACACCTCGCCGGGGCGCACCGGCGCTTCGCCGGCGCTCAGGCGCCGGAAACCAAAGCCCGCGGCGCCGATGGCGGCGGTGACGGCGCTGGCCCGTTCCGGATGGCGCGGTGCCAGTACCAAGACCGTATTGGGCTGGGACTGCAAAAGCTTGCGGAAGGCCTCCAGCAGGATGGGCTCCTCACCCTCGCGGGTACTGCCGGCGACCATCACGCCGGCCTCGCCGAAGAGCCGCTGGCGCAGCGCCTGACCCGCGGCCTTGAGCTCGGGACCGGCCTGCACGTCGAACTTGAGGTTCCCCATCACCATGAGCCGGTCTTGGGGCACGCCCAGGTCGCGGAAGCGCGCCGCATCGGCCTCGCTCTGGGCTGCCACCGCCCTGAGGCGTTGCAGCGCGCCGCGGGTGAGGGAGGCGTATTTCGAATAGGTCTCGAAGGAGCGGGCCGACATGCGCGCACTCACCAGGAGCATCGGGATCTTGCGCTTGTCGCAGGCGGCATAGAGGTTGGGCCAGATCTCCGTCTCCATGATCACCGCCACCGCGGGCTTGGTGGTGTCCAGGAAGCGGCTGACGAAGAACGGCAGGTCGTAGGGCAGGAGCGAGACCATCACCTTGTCGCCGAACAGCTGGCGTGCATGGCGGCGGCCGGTGGCGCTGAAGGTGGTGACGAGTATCGGCCGCTCCGGGAACTTGCGGTGCAGGGTCTGCACCAGCGGCGCCGCCGCGCGGATCTCCCCCACCGAGGCACCATGCACCCAGATGGCCACGCCCGGCGGCAGATAGGGCGAACTGCCCATGCGCTCGCCGAGCTTGTCGGCGCTGCCGGTCTGGCGATACCCGCGCCAGGCGAACCAGATGAAGGCGAAGGGCGCCAGCAGCAGCAGGACGAGCGTATAGATCAGGCGCACGGCGGGCTCAGGATCTCTTCAAGGCTTCGATGGTCTTCGTCGTCGACAAGCCATCGACGAAAGGCAGTATCTTCACTTCGCCGCCGTTCTGGGTGACGCACTTGTAGCCCGCCACGTCCTCGGCCTTGTAGTCGCCGCCCTTCACCAGCACATCCGGCAGGAGCTTGCAGATGAGCCGCTCCGGGGTGTCCTCGCTGAAGGGCACCACCCAGTCCACGCAGGACAGGGCCGCCAGCACGGTCATGCGGTTCGCCAGGGTATTCACAGGCCGCGTGGCGCCCTTCAGGCGCTTCACGGAGGCATCGTCGTTCACCGCCACCACCAGCCGGTCGCCCAGGCGCTTGGCCTGCTCCAGGTAGGTCACGTGGCCGGCATGCAGGATGTCGAACACGCCGTTGGTCATGATGATGCGTTCGCCCTGGCTCCTGGCATGGGCCACCGCGTCCATCACCGCCGCCTCGTCCATGGCTCCGCTGCCGCTGCGGCTGTGGGCCGCGAGGCGCAGTTCCGCCGGCGTCACGGTGGCAGCACCCAGCTTGGCCACCACCACGCCGGCGGCGAGGTTGGAGAGGGCTGCCGCTTCCGGGAAATCCAGTCCCGCGCCCAGCGCCGCCGCCAGGGTGGCGATCACGGTGTCGCCGGCGCCGGTCACGTCCGAGACTTCCTGGGCCTGGGTCGGCAGGTGCAGCGGAGGTTTCCCGCGCTGCAGCAGGGTCATGCCGTGCTCGCTGCGGGTCACCAGCAGGGCTTCGAGACCGAGCTCATCGCGCAGCTTCTCGCCCTTGGCGACGATGGTCTTCTCGTCCGGGCACTCCCCCACCACCGCCTCGAGTTCACCCAAGTTCGGAGTGATGAGGCTGGCGCCACTGTATTTGCCGAAGTCGCGGCCCTTGGGGTCCACCAGCACGCGCTTGCCGGCGGCCTTGGCCGCGGCGATGAGTTCCTGCACGGCAGCCAGGCTGCCCTTGCCGTAATCCGAGAGGATCACCACGTCGGTGTCCGCGAGCTCGGGCTTGAACAGCGGCAAGAGCGGCGCGCCGCTGAAGCTGCCGAAGCTCTCCTCGAAATCCAGGCGGATGAGCTGCTGGTGGCGGGACAGTACCCGCAGCTTGGTGATGGTGGCGGCCTGCTTCACGCGGTTGAACTTGCACACCACGCCGCGCTTCTGCATCACGGCGGCGAGGCTGTCGGCGATGGCGTCGTCGCCGGTGATGCCGAGCACGGTGCAGCGCACTCCCAGGCTCGCCAGGTTCACCGCCACGTTGCCGGCGCCGCCGGGGCGCTCCTCGGTGTCACGCACGTGCACCACCGGCACCGGCGCCTCCGGGGAGATGCGCTGGGTGGGGCCGAACCAGTAACGGTCCAGCATCACGTCACCCGCTACCAGCACCCGGACCCGATCGAACTGCGGAACGCTGAGCTGCATGCAAGCCCCTGAAATCGCTTCTAAAAACCGCTGGGCATCATAGCATGGGGTATGCCGGGCCCTTTATACTGCGCCCTGCATGAAGGCCGAGCTCTTCCATCCCCGCAACTGGCCCGCCTGGCTGTTGATCGGCTACATCAGGCTGGGCGTGCTGCTGCCCTATCCGGTGCAACTGCTGCTGGGTCGCGGCGTCGGCTGGCTGTTCTGGCACGCGGCACCGCGCCGCCGCCGCATCACCCTGAAGAACCTGGAACTGTGTTTCCCGGAGCTGGATGCGGCCGCGCGCCTGAAGCTCGCCCGCAAGCACTTCACCTCCATGGGCACCGCCATCATCGAGTTCGGCATGTGCTGGTGGGCGAGCCATGAGCGCATGGACCGCCTGGGACCGGTGGAGGGCCTGGAGAACCTTCGGGCTGCGCGGGCGAAAGGCAACGGCGTGATCCTGCTGGCCGGGCACTTCACGACGCTCGAGATCTGCGGCCGCATGCTGGGCCTGCACACCGACCTCTTCATGCTGTACCGGCCGATCCGCAACCCGGTGATCGAGTACGTGCAACGCAGCGCCCGGGAGAAGCTCTTCGAGCAGGCCATCCAGCGCAACGACGTGCGCCTGCTGCTGCGCAGCCTGAAAGACGGCAAACCCGTCTGGTATGCCACCGACCAGGGCTACCGCGGCAAGAACAGCATCCTGGTACCCTTCTTCGGCATCCCCGCCCCCACCAACCCCGGCCTTCCCAAGATCGCGCGTAGCAGCGGCGCCGCGGTGGTACCTTTCTTCGGCGAGCGCCTGCCGGGGACCCAGGGCTATAAGGTCAGGGTGCTGCCGGCACTGGAGGACTTCCCCAGCGAAGACCCGGTGGCGGACCTGAGGCGCGTGAACCAACTGCTGGAAGACCATATCCGCAAGGTCCCGGAGCAGTACCTCTGGAGCCATGACCGCTTTAAAGTTGTGCCGCGGGATTAGAAAAACATTCCTGGGAGAAACGCCGATGGCTCGCGTATTGATCTGTTGGGAGATGGGTAATGGCCTGGCCTATATCGAGGGCCTGACGGCCGCCGCCCGCGTCATCAGCAAGGCCGGCCACGAGGTGCACTTCGCGGCGCGCGACCTCACCCATGCCGAGAGGCTGCTGGGCGGCAAGTTCCCGTTCTATCAGGCCCCTACCACGGTCATCCCGCTGGGCAGCAGCTTGCGCCGGCCCATGACCTTCGCCGACGTGCTCATCAACCTGGGCTGGGGCAATCCCGCCGCCGTGACCGCGCGGGTACGCGCCTGGCGCAACCTCATCGACATGGTGAAGCCGGACATCGTGCGCTGCGCGCATGCGCCCGGCGCGATGCTGGCGGCGCGCGGCACCGGCATCCGCAGCATCGTGGTGGGCATCGGTTTCCTGGTGCCGCCGCCGGTGTCGCCGCTGCCCTTGCTGCGCACCTGGGCCAAGGATGCCAAACCCGAGAATATGGCGGCCCGTGAACAGCGGGTGCTGGAGGGGATGAACCGGGGCCTGGATGCCATCGGTGCCCCGCGCATCGCGAGCATCGGCGCGCTCTACGGCGAAGCCGACATCCGCGAGCTCTATACCTACCCGGAGATGGATGACTACGGCCCGCGCGACGGGGTGAAATACCTGGGCAACTTCCAGCCCGGCATGGGCGCCGCACCGGAATGGCCGATGGTGCCGGGCAAGAAGATATTCGCCTACCTGGAGCCCATCAAGCAGGTGGACGGGATCATCAAGGCCCTGGCCGCCAGCGGCCAGCCGGTGCTGGCCTATCTGCCGCACGCTGCACCTGCACTGATGCAGCAGTATGCCGGCAGCAACCTGCGCATCACCGATCAGCCCCTGGACATCGTGAAGGCCGCGCAAGCCTGCGACTTGGGGCTGAGCATGGGCGGGCACAACATCGTCGGCAGCTTCGTCTACGCGGGCAAACCGCAGC
>DASXYJ010000237.1:0-12045 GCA_036502565.1 Gammaproteobacteria bacterium | reverse complement strand
CTGGCGGAGCCAAAGTGTGGGAGCGCCCCGAGGTGGTCTCCTTCGCTTCCTTCCTGGAACGCCTGTATGACAGGGCCGCTGACGCGGCTCTGGGCGACCCTGCGCATGCCCTGCCCAGACGCATCACCGATGCCGCCTGCGAGAGCCACTGGGAGGAGACGATACGCGCCTCGCCCCAGGGCGGCGCGCTGCTGCAGCCCGCCGCCACGGCGCGGGAGGCGGCGCGGGCCTGGGACCTGCTGCAGGCCTATCGCGTACCCCTGGAGCGGGTCGCCGCCGGGGACGAGGACGCCCAGGCTTTCGCCGCTTGGGCCGAGAGCTTCCGCGGCCTGAGTCGCACCCAAGCTTGGCTGGAAGATGCGCGCCTCATGGATTGGCTGGCGACACGGGCCCGGAATGGTGGCCTGCCGGTGCCGCAGCGGGTCCTGTTCGCAGGCTTCGACGAGCTCACGCCGCAGCAGCGGGAATTCATCGAGAGCCTGGAGGCGGCGGGCAGCGCCGTGGAAGTGCTGGCGATGGCATCCCAGGCAGCGCCGGGAGCGCGGCGACGCCGGGAAGACGACGCCCGGGCCGAGGAGCGAGCGGCGGCGGCTTGGGCGCGCGCCCTGCTGGAAGTGGACCCGGCTGCCTCCATCGGCATCGTGGCGCGTGACCTGGATTCCTGCCGCGCCTCCTTGGCGCGGGCCTTGGACGATGCGCTGTGTCCGGCCGCCGCGGCGGGACGGGACGTGGCGCGGCCCTATGATCTCTCCCTCGGTCTGCCGCTGGATACCTATCCCGTGGTGAAGGGCGCGCTGGCGGCACTGGAGCTGCTGCGCCGGCGGATACCGTTCCCCACCGTGAGCCTGTTACTGCGCTCGCCGTTCCTGGGCGGTGCCGATGCTGAGCGGGACGCGCGGGCGCGTCTCGAACTCCGGTTGCGTGAACGGGTGAGCGAGACCATCGGGCTAAAGGCGCTCTCGGCCTTCGCCGGGACCCTGGGCAAGGTGCCGAGACTCGAGGCCTTGTTGCAGGCATCGGCGGAGAAGAGCGCGGCCTTGCCGGCGAAGCAACTGCCTTCGGCCTGGGCGCGGCATTTCGCCGATGCCCTGACCCAGGCCGGCTGGCCGGGCGAGCGGGCCCTGGACAGCGGCGAATACCAGGCGGTGACCGCGCTGCAGGACCTCATCGGTTCCCTGGTGCACCTGGATGCGGCCCTAGGCACGGTGACCGCAGGTGAAGCGCTGAGCCGGCTGAAGCGTCTCTGCGCTGAACACATCTTCCAACCGGCGGGCGGCGATGCGCCGCTGCAGGTACTGGGTCTCCTGGAGACCTCGGGGCTCAGCTTCGATCATCTGTGGGTGCTGGGCATGTCCGACACGGTCTGGCCCGCGGGCCCGCGCCCGGCCGCGTTCATCCCCACGCGCCTGCAACGCGAATACGGCCTGCCCCACGCCAGTGCCGCCATCGAACTCAAGTTCGCTCGGCGCGTCACGGAGCGGCTCCTGGCGAGCGCCGCGCAGGTGCTGGTGAGCAGTCCCGGCAGCGAGGGCGACGAGGAGCTGCGGCCGAGCCCGCTGCTGGCGCAGTTGCCGGTGGCGGAAGAGCCCATCGTCGCCGTGCAGGACCATCGCGCAGCTTTGCAGGCGGAGCACGCGGTTGCCGCCGAGAGTTATTTGGATGCGCAAGCACCGCTGTTGCAAGGCGGAGAGCGGGCGCGCGGCGGAGCCTATCTGCTGGCGGCGCAGTCCGCCTGCCCCTTCAAGGCTTTCGGTACTTTCCGCCTCGGGGCGCAGGCCCTGGAAGAGCCGGCCCTGGGTCCCGATGCCCTGGAGCGGGGCAGCGTGATGCATGCCGTGCTGCACGCGGTGTGGTCCGAGCTCAAGGATCATGCCGGACTCATGACCCGCGACGCTGTGGCGCGTCGCGAGTTGGTGCGCAGATGCGCGGCGCTGGCGGTGTCGGCGCGTGCCGCGGTGCTGCCGGAAGTCTATACGCCCCAGGTCGCAGAGCTGGAACAGGAACGGCTGACGCGCCGGGTGGTGGCGTGGTTGGAGGTGGAAGCACAGCGGCCTCCGTTCCGGGTGGCAGAGTCAGAGACGGAGCACCGGCTGGACATCGGTCCCCTGACGCTGCTCACGCGCATCGATCGCATCGATGAGCTGGCGGACGGCGGTCGACTGATCCTGGATTACAAGACCGGCCGGGTGAAGCTGCAATCCTGGCTGGAAGAGCGGCCGGACGATCCGCAACTGCCTCTCTATGCCGTCGGTGGACGGACGGACCTGGCGGCGGTGAGCTATATCTGCCTGAGGCCCGGCGAGACGGGCTTCGTGGGACTGGCGGCGCGGGGCGGCATGCCGACGGGCATCGGCGTGTATGCGGAGAAGCGCAGCAAGCCCGCAGACGCGCCGGACTGGGACGCGCTGCTGGGCTACTGGGAGAAGAACCTGACGGCGCTGGCGGAAGGCTATGCCGGCGGCGATGCGCGCGTCGATCCGAAGCGCCCCCAGACCTGCCAGTACTGCCATCTCTCCACCCTGTGCCGCATCCACGAGCTGCGCGGCGCGGAGCTGGAGGAAGCGGAGACGGAGGGCGGCGATGAGTGAAGCCGCCTTCGCCGCCGATGCCGCCGCGCGCCAGCGCGCGCTTGACGTATCGCTCTCCTGCATCGTGCGGGCGCCCGCGGGCTCCGGCAAGACCGAGCTCCTGACCCAGCGCTACCTGGCGCTGCTCGCCACGGTGGATGAGCCCGAGGAGATCATCGCCATCACCTTCACCCGCAAGGCGGCGGCAGAGATGCGCAGCCGCATCGTGAAGGCGCTGGAGTCCGCCGCGGGGCCGGTGCCGGAAGCGGCCCACAAGCGCCAGACCTGGGAACTGGCACGGCGCGCGCAGGCGCGGGACCAGCAGCGGGACTGGCAGCTCACGGCCCATCCGGCCCGCATGCGCATCCAGACCATCGACTCCCTGAACGCGGAACTCACGCGGCAGATGCCGCTGCTCTCGGGCTTCGGCGCGCAGCCGCGGGTGAACGAGCGGGCTTTCGAACTCTATGAGGAAGCCGCGCGGCGCAGCCTGCGCCTGCTGGACGAGGGCGAGCCGGAGCAGGCCGCCGCGGTGCGCGGTCTCGCGCAGCATCTCGATAACGACCTGGGCCGCATCCATCGCATGCTGGCGCGCATGCTGGCGCGCCGCGACCAGTGGCGGCGGCATCTGCGGAGCGACCGTGTGAGCCTCGAAGCGGCATTGGCACGGGAAGTGACGGGACACCTGGTGCAGGTCTCGGCTGCGTTGCCACGGGATTGCCGACAAGAACTGCTTGAGCTGGTGGGCATCGCAGGCCAGGTGCTGCGCGGTGAGGGTGCCGCGAGCGCCATCAGCGAGTGTGCGGACCTCATGGCCTTACCGGCGGCGGATGCCAGCGGGCTCAAGGCCTGGATGGGCATCGCCGAATTCCTGTTGACCAACAGCGGCACCTGGCGCGCGCGACATGACAGGCGCCAGGGCGTGCTCAAGGAAGACGCGGCCATGAAGGCGCGGGTAGCGGAGTTGCTGCGGCGCCTGGATGGACAGGAATCCTGTCGCGGCTTATTGGCCCTGGTGCCGTACCTGCCGGAGCCGCGCTACAGCGACGAGCAGTGGCGGGTGCTGGAAGCCATGCTGAGACTGCTGCCTCTCGCCACGGCGCAACTGCGGCTGGTGTTCGCGGAGCGCGGCGAAGTGGATTTCCCGGAGGTGTCCCTGGGCGCGTCCCAGGCCCTGGGCGAACCCGAGGCGCCCACGGACCTGGCCCTGGCGCTGGACTACCGCATCCGTCATCTGTTGGTGGATGAATTCCAGGATACCTCCGTAAACCAGTTCGACCTGCTGGTGATGCTCACCGCCGGCTGGCAGCCGGGGGATGGGCGCAGCCTGTTCCTGGTGGGCGACCCGGCCCAATCCATATACCGGTTCCGTGAAGCGGAGGTGGGTCTGTTCCTGCGGGCCTGGGGACACGGGGTGGGCGGCGTGCCGCTGGAGGCATTGCAGCTGCATGCCAACTTCCGTTCGCGCCCGGGCTTGGTGGCATGGACCAACCGCAGTCTCGCGGGGATCTTCCCGGCGGTGGCAGACGTGGCCAGCGGCGCCGTGCCTTACGTGGATGCGGCGGCGCAGCGTGAAGCGGCGGCGGGCGTGGCGGTGACGGTGCATGGCTTCGTGGATGCGGGCGACGGCGCCTGGCGCGACGCGGAAGCGGCGCGGGTATCGCAGATCATAACGGACGCGCGCAGCCGGCAGTCCAGCGTCGCGGTGCTGGCGCGGGCCAAGAACCACCTGGCCGCCATCGTGCGCCGCCTGCGCCGCGATGGGATCCATTTCAGGGCGGTGGAGGTGGAGAACCTGGGAGGCCAGCCGGTGGTGCAGGACCTCCTGGCCCTCACCCGCGCGCTGGCGCATCCGGCCGACCGTACCGCGTGGCTCGCGGTGCTGCGCGCACCCTGGTGCGGCCTCAGCCTTGCGGAACTGCTCGCGCTCGCCGGCGGCGACGTTGATGCGGCCGTCCCTTCCCTCATGCAGGGTGCTGATGCCTTGGCCAAGACCCACCGGCGCTTCGCCCATACGCGCGACGTGTTGCTGCGCGCCCTCGCGGATCGCGCCCGCGGCAGCCTGCGGGAACAGGTGGAACATGCCTGGCTGGCCTTGGGCGGCCCGGCGGCCCTGGCCGGCGCCGAGGCGCTGGCGGATGCCGAGGCTTATCTCGAGTTACTGGAAGAACTGGATGAAGGCGGCACGCTGCTGAGTGTGAGCGAACTGGAGCAGAGGCTGGCGCTGTTGTTCGCGCGCCCCGATCCGGAAGCGGACGAGGGCCTGCAGCTCATGACGGTCCACAAGGCCAAGGGCCTGGAGTTCGACGTGGTGATCCTGCCGGCGCTGGCGGCCGCGACCCGCGGCGAGGACCAGGACCTGCTGGTGTGGCTGGAGCGGCCGCGGGCGGAGGGAGAGGCGGACATCCTGTTGGCGCCCTTGGATGCGCCGGGCCAGGACCGCAAGGACCCGCTCTATGCCTGGGTGCAGCTGCTGCGCAAGGAGCAGGCACGCCTGGAGAAGGCGCGGCTCCTGTACGTGGCAGTGACCCGTGCCCGCGAGCAACTGCATCTCCTGGGCGCCGTGACCGTGAAGGAGAAGGAAGGCCGGCGCGAGATCTCGGAGCCGAAGCCCGGTTCCCTGCTGGCACCGCTATGGCCTGCCATCAGCGAGGAATTCGAGAGCAGCCTGGAGGCCGCTGCCGGGGCGGCGGAGCCCCAGCCACGCCAGGCGGCGAGCTTCTCCCGTCTGAGACAGGCTTGGACGATCCCGGAGCCAGGCGCCGCGGTGCGTTGGGCCGGCAGCACGGTGTTGGCATCGGAAGAGGTGCCGGAGTTCGAATGGGTCGGCCAGACCCTGCGCCACGTGGGTACGGTGGTGCATCGGATGTTGCAGCGCATCGCCGACGAAGGCGTGGCGGCATGGGACGAGGCGCGCCTGAAGCGCGCGCTGCCCACGATCCGGCAACTGCTGGCCCAGGCCGGCGTGCGCGAGGGGGAGCTGGAAGGCGCGGTACAGGACGTGCAGCAGGCAGTGAGCAACAGCCTCGGCGACGAACGTGGCCGCTGGTTGCTTTCGACACACGCCGAGGCCCGCAGCGAATATGCGCTCAGCCTGCTGGAAGACGGCAGACTCAAGACCGGCATCATCGACCGGAGTTTCGTCGACGCCGAAGGCACGCGCTGGATCGTGGATTACAAGACCAGCCGTCACTCCGGCGCCGACCTCGACGCGTTCCTGGAGCAGGAGCGCTTGCGTTATGCGCCGCAGCTGGAACGATACGCATTCCTGATAAGGGGCCTCAAGGCCCAGCGTGTTAAAGTGGCCTTGTATTTCCCGTTGCTGCAGCGCTTCCTCTCCTGGGAACCCGTGCATGGCCCAGAGCCTTGAAAACCGCCTGGTGGTGGCCATCTCCTCGCGGGCTCTCTTCGACCTGGAGGAGAGCCATCGCATCTTCACGAGCCAGGGCCTGGAGGCTTACTCCCGTTACCAGGTAGAGCACGAGGACGTGCTGCTGGAGAAGGGCGTGGCCTATGGGCTGGTGCAGAAGCTGCTGAAGCTGAACCAGGGAGCGGCGCAGAAGCGGGTGGAAGTGATCCTGCTCTCCCACAACAGCGCGGACACCGGCTTGAGGGTATTCAACTCCATCCAGAAGCACGGCCTCGACATCAGCCTCGCCGCCTTCACCAACGGCGCCTCGCCCTGGCGCTACATCGAGCCTTTCAGCGCGGACCTGTTCCTGTCCGCGGAAGCCGCGGACGTGGTGAAGGCCCTCGACAACGGCTATGCGGCCGCGGCCATCGTGCCTTCGCGGGTGACGCGCCGTGACGACGCAGAATTGCGCATCGCCTTCGACGGCGACGCGGTGCTGTTCTCGGACGAGGCAGAGCGGGTGTACCAGGAGCATGGACTGGAGGCCTTCGCCGAGAGCGAACAGGCCCAGGCGCGCCAGCCCCTGAGCGGCGGCCCCTTCAAGAACTTCCTGGCGGCACTGCATCGCATCCAGTCGGAATATCCGCCGGACCAGGCGCCGATACGCACGGCGCTGGTGACGGCGCGTTCCGCGCCGGCCCATGAGCGGGTGATCCGCACCCTGCGTTCCTGGAACATCCGCATCGACGAGGCCTTGTTCCTGGGCGGCCTGCCCAAGGGCGAGTTCCTGAAGACCTTCGGCGCGGACATCTTCTTCGACGACCAGAAGGGCCACGTGGAAGCGGCGGCCAGCTATGTGGCCGCCGGCCACGTGCCTCACGGCGTCAGCAACCGGATGGGATGAGCCATGGCTGAAGAGAGCGAGTTCGAGAGCTGGCACGAGGAGAAGCAGTCCGCCTACCTGTACCGGGTAGTGGCGGCCTGCGAACGTTCTCCCGAGATCAAGGCCATGTTCCTCAAGCTGGCGGATGCGGCGGAGCACCAGGCACAGCACTGGCGCAAGATCGCGGCGGAGAAGGGCCAGACTTTGCCGGACGGCTTCCGGCCCGAACTGCGGGCCCAGCTGGTGGCGCACATGCTGCGCCGCCTGGGGCCGGAGCGCCTGTTGCCGGTGTTGGCGGCCATGAAGGTGCGCGGCCTCTCGGTCTACACCCACGGCGCACCCGGGAAACACGCCACCCCGGTGGCGGGCCAGCAGGAATTTCGCCACCGGCGCATGGCGAACAACGGCAGCTTCCGCGCCGCGGTGTTCGGCGTGAACGACGGGTTGATCTCCAACGCCAGCCTGATCCTCGGCATGGCCGGCGCCTCCGCCGGCGAGTCCACTATGTTGCTGGCGGGCGTGGCCGGGATGCTGGCGGGGGCCGCGTCCATGGCGGCGGGCGAGTACGTGTCGATGCGCTCGCAGCGGGAGATGTTCGAGTACCAGATCGGCCTCGAGGCGGCGGAGCTGAAGGCCTATCCGGAAGAGGAAGCCCAGGAACTGGCCATGATCTATGAGGCCCGCGGCATCCCGCCGGAAGATGCGCAACGCATGGCCCACAGCCTGATCCAGGATCCTTCCGTCGCGCTGGACACCCTGGCCCGCGAGGAACTGGGGCTCAACCCGCGCGATCTGGGTTCCCCCTGGGGCGCTGCCATCGCTTCCTTCGTATGCTTCGCCGTCGGCGCGCTGATACCTCTGCTGCCCTTCCTCTGGCACGGCGACCACGACTTGGCGGTGGCGATCGCGCTGACCCTGGTGGGCTTGTTCAGTACCGGTGCGGTGGTGAGCCTGTTCACGGGCCGCTCGCCCTGGTGGAGCGGGCTACGCATGCTGCTCATCGGCGCCGCCGCCGGCACCGCCACTTGGGCTGTGGGACACCTGTTCGGCGTGGCGCAGGGCTGAGGCCGCGCGACGGATCAGGGCGGTTGCGTCTGCTTCTGCCGCTCGGCGCGGATCTGGTCCCAGACCGGGTCCTCGTCGCGCAACACCCGCATGAGGTTCTCGTGCACCCGCTGCCGGAAGCCGCTGTCCGGGGCGGCGTGGGTCTCTTCCAATGCCACGCGCGTCACCTTGCGGGTGGCGCTGAGCGGCTTGGGCTGCGGCGGCAGGTAGAACGAGTCGGTGGGGTCGGTGACCCCGGTGGTCTGCACGAAGAACGGCACGAACACGCTCCCGACTTTGCCCAGCGCCTCATAGTCGCCGATGAACAACCCTTCCGCATCGGGTGCCAGCTGCATGTCGAAGGAACCGGTGATGTGCTGCTCACTCCAGTGCACGCCATCCGTGGATGAGGTGAACCAGTAGTCCGTCGGCAGGGTCTTGATACCGCCCGCGTCCTGCCTGGACGAATCCTTGCGGAAATCGAAGTAGGTGACGCCCAAGGTGCCGTCGGCGAGGATGGCGACGCTGGGGGTGAAGGCCGGCGTGGTGGTCACGGCATTGATGCGCACCGGCTTGGACCAATGCAGGCCGCCATCCGTGGAACCGGAGTAGGCGATGGCATCGCGTGCGCCGTTGCTGAAGCGGCCGTCTTCCCATACCACCGCCAGCTGCCCACCGGGACCCGCCGCCATCTGCGGCAGGCCGGCGCCGGAGCGGATGGGGTCGCCGCTGTTGGGATCGGAGGCGCCCACCGCCAGGTTGTCGGAGACGGTGATGGGCGCGGACCAGGTGGCGCCCTGGTCGGTGGAACGGATCACACGGATGAGGGAGCTGGAGGTGCCGCCGGTGTTGTCGATCTCCTCGAAGAGATCGAGGATGCTGCCGTCCGACAGGCCCACGATCTCGTTGCCGAGGGTCTGGTTGCCCACGCCGGGATCGTAGATGGCCGTGGCCGGCTGCCAGCTGGTGCCGCCGTCGATGCTGCGGGCGAACATGGCGGCGCCGTGGTTGGTGTTGGTGAGCCGGTCCCACACCGCGTACACAAAGTGCGAGTCCGTCGGATCGGCGGTGATGGCTTCCTTGTCGTTGAAGGCGTTGGGGCCATCGTGGATGAGCGTGAGGGGGTTGCTCCAGGTGGCGCCGCCGTCGGCGGAGCGGCTCACCAGTACCGCGCCGCTGGAGCCGGCCTGCAGGGTGTTGCCGGTGAAGGAGATGGAGATCACGTAGGCGCTGCCGTCCGGCGAGATGCTGACCCAGGGGTCCGAGGCGCGGGAGTAATTGCCGCCGTTGCTGGAGTTGCCGCCGCCGCACACCGAGAAGCGCAGGGTGTGCTCGGCCCAATGCTTGCCGCCGTCCATGGAGTGCGCCACCACCAGGCCGTGGGCGCCGCCGTCGGAGAAGCGGTCCTGCTGCCAGGCGCCGATGAGGTTGGACGGATTGGTGGGATTGACCGCGAAGTAGGGTTCTACTTCGGCCTCTTCATAGTTGATGCCGGTGTTGCCGCCGCCGCAGCCGGCGGCGTAGGGCGAGGCGCCGGAGACCTTCACCAAGGCCTTGGCGGGCGGGGAGATGGTGCCGGCACCGCTGGGGACGCCGCTGGAGCTGGAAGACGATCCACCGCCGCCGCAGGCGGCGAGCAGGACGGTGGTGAGGGTGAAGGCCAGGGTGTTTCTCAGCTGCATGACGGCATCCGCGGTGGCTCCATTGCTATCTATATAGCACGCTGACGGGCCGCCAATCTGATTCAAATCTGAAAGCTGGAAGGAAGGCGACCGGGACCCCAAAAAAGACGGCGGTACTCAACGGATCACTCGGCCCGCCCAAGAAAGACGGCGGGCGCTCAAAGAATGCCTCGGGCTCGCCAAAGAAAAACGGCGGGGCCTAAAAGAAGACGGCGGGCCTGGGGGCCCGCCGTCCGGTCTTGGCGCTATGTCAGGTGCTTACCAGATCACGCAACGGTCCGCGTTGACCATGGCGCTGCCATCCTTGATGCCGAAGGCCTGCTGGAAGGCGGGCATGTTGGCCATGGTGCCGTTCACGCGGTATTTGCCCGGCGGATGCGGGTCGATGGTGGCGCGGCGGATCTGCTCCTCGGGACGCACGTTCTCGGCCCAGACGTGGGCGGCGCCCAGGAAGAACTGCTGGTCAGGGGTGAAGCCGTCGATGGTCTTCGCGTCCTTGAACGCCTTGGAGGCGTGGAAGGCGCGGTAGGCCAGGGTCAGGCCGCCCAGGTCGGCGGTGGCTTCGCCCGTGATCAGGTGGCCCTGCACGTGGGTGCCGCTCGCCACCGTGTAGGTGGAGAAGTGGTCCGAGATGCAGTCGGTGGCCTTGTGGAACTTGGCCAGGTCTTCCGGCGTCCACCAGTTCTTGAGGTTGCCGTGGCCGTCGAACTGCGCGCCTTCGTCGTCGAAGCCGTGGGTCATCTCATGGCCCATGACGAAGCCGACCGCGCCGAAGTTCACGGCGGCGGGGGCGTTCGGGTCGAAGAACGGAGGCTGCAGGATGCCGGCCGGGAAGTTGATGTTGTTCATGGACGGATCGTAGTAGGCATTCACCGTCTGCGGCGTCATGTCCCACTCGCTCTTGTCCACCGGCTTGCCGATCTTGTTCAGGTCGCGCTGGTTCAGGAACAGGTTGGCGCGCATCACGTTCTGCACGTAGCTGTCGCGCTTGACCTCGAGCTTGGAGTAATCGCGCCACTTGTCCGGGTAGCCGATGCGCTCTTCCATCATGCCGAGCTTGACCTTGGCTTCCTTGCGGGTGTCGGGCGACATCCAGGCCAGGTCGTTCAGGTCCACGTCCAGCGCGCCGCGGATGGCGTGCAGGATGTCCACCACCTGCTGGCGGGAGGAGGCGGGAAACTTCTTCTCCACGAACAGCTTGCCCATGGCGAAGCCGAGCGCGCCGTCCTCGGTGCTGATCACGCGCTGCCAGCGGGGCAGCAGCTCCTTGGCGCCGCTGATGGCGGACTTCATCTTGAAGTCCTCATCGACGAAGGCCTTGGACAGGTAGGGCGCGGCGGCGTCGATGGTGTGCCACCGGAGATACGCCTTCCAGTCGTCCAGGGAGTCCTTGGTGAGCTCAGTGCCCAGGGCCTTGAAGAACTCCGGGGTGCCGAGGTTGAAACCCTGGATCTCGGAGTGGCCGATGCCGCTGAGGAAGCCGTTCCAGTCGATGCCGGGGGTGGCGGCGGAGATGTCCTTCACCGACATCGGATGGTAGATGTTGGTGGGGGTACGCTGGTCGATGCGGCTCATGGCGGCCTGCGCGAGGCGGGTCTCCATGCCCATGATGGTCTTGGCTTCGGCCGCGGCCTTGTCGGCGGGGTCGCCCAGGAGCTGCAACATGGCGGTGATGTGCGCCACGTAGGCGTCACGCACCTTGCTGAACTTGTCGGCCTGGGCCTTGCACGCGGTGAGCGCCGTCGCTGCCGCGGCGCCGGTGGCACCGGCAGGAGCCGTGCACTTGTCGGCGGTCTTCAGGTAGTAATCGCGGTCCGGGAGGCCCAAGCCGCCCTGGAAGGCGATGCCGATGACCTTGCTGCTGTCCTTGAAGTCCTGCTGCTGGCCGAAGCCGAACATGGCGTCTACGCCGATCATCTGCAGGTGGGTCATCTCCTTCTGCAGGGAGGCCTGGTCCTTGATGGCGGCGATGGCGTCGAACTCGGACTTGAGCGGCGTCACGCCGTTCTTCTCAATGCCGGCCTCGTCCATGCCGGTGGCGTAGAAGTCACCGACCTTCTGTTCGGTGCTGCCTTCCGCGTGCTTGGTCTTGGCGTTGTCGTCGAGGATCTGATGCAGCACGTCCTGGTTGCTCTTCTGCAGCACGCCGAAGGTGCCCCAGCGGGAGTAAGCGTCCGGGATCGGATTGGCCTTCTGCCAGCCGCCGTTGGCGTAGCTGAAGAAGTCCGTGCCCGGGTCCACGCTCTTGTCGAGCCAGTCGGTGTGCAGGCCTTCGCTGCCGGTGCTGGCGGCGATCGCCCCCAGCGAAACGGCGCAGAGGGCGCCCAGTAACAGATGTCTGCGTAGCATGATCCGAGCCTCCTACTTATATAGAGGGAAGGACAGAACCCCGAGGTCTGCCCCTTATAGCGGGTCCAGGCGAGGCTGGACCGGACCCGGATGATACTATCCGGGCGGCCTTTGCGCCTGACGCAGGAATAGCGGAGATAGTTCCCAGGGTCTGGATGATTTTCACGC
>DASXYJ010000236.1:0-10156 GCA_036502565.1 Gammaproteobacteria bacterium | reverse complement strand
TGGACGCGGCTGGTGTTCTTCATCCTCATCGGCTACTACGTCTACTACTACTGGTTCGTGCTGCACGAGTCCAAGCATCTGAAGCCGGAAGACATGGAAGACGGTACGTCGGCCGCACCCAAACCCCAGACGGGCCCGGGCGGGAACATCTAGGCGGACCGTTTGCGATCCAGCCAGACGGCCAGGCCCTTCGCGTTCAGGTCGGCGTCCATCTCCAGCCACAGGTCCACGGTGGCCTGATCCAAGGTGCAGCCGTGGGCGCGCACCCGCTGCACCAGCCAATCGTGTATCCCTTCTCTCAGCATCCGTAGGCGTCCTTCGCCGCCGCCGCTGACGCTCTCGGCGATGCGCACATGGGCATCGATGCCTTCGTGCATGTCCTTCACCAATATCTTCGGGTCACCGACCCGGCTGTAGTGGGTGAGGAACAACTGCTTCGGCTGGTAGCTCATGATGCGATCGAGGGAAGCGTGGGCCTGCACCGGATCGAAGTGCACCGGCGTGGTGGCGGGGAAGATGAAGGGGCCCTTCGCGGTGTCGAATACCCGATAGGAGATGCCGAAGGTGTCACCGGTGAAGACGCCCTGGCTCTCTCGGTCCACGATGCAGTAGTGATGCAAGGCGTGGCCTGGGGTGTGGATGAGTTCCAGTTCGCTCTCGCCCAGCTTCAAGCGCATCCCATCCGTGGCCTGTATCACCCGCTCCGCAGCGATAGCGGGGATCTCGCCGTAGAGGCGCTGGAACTCCGCGGCGCCGTATACCGCCTTGGTGCCCTCGATGAGTTTCCCCGGGTCCACCATGTGGCTGGCGCCGCGGGGGTGCACCACCACCTTGGCACGGGGTAAGTGCTTCATGAGTTCGCCCGCACCGCCTGCGTGATCCAGATGGATGTGGGTCAAGAACACGTAGTCCACCTGCTCCGGCGCGGCGCCGGCGTGGCGCAAGCCCTCCAACAGGCCCGGCACGGAATGGCTGGTGCCGGTATCCACGAAGGCGGCCCGGCCGTCGCGCAGGATCACGTGGCTGGCATCCAGCAGCGGACGCACATAGCCGGTATCGATGGCGGTGATGCCGTGGCCGAAGTCGGTGGTGAGACGCGCTTGCTTCATGGAAATCCTATGCCTGAGGGGGGATTCTAAGCCGGCGCGCCTTGTGGCGCGGACGGCGGCGGAGTTAAGCTTTACATAATCCAAAACGTTGCGACACAAGAAGAATCACAAGATGCAGCGCAGCCTCGTCGGATTCCTGGCCCTGATCTCCATGACATCTACCTGGGCCGATGCGCCGGCTTCGCGGGAAGTGACGCCCGCCCCTGCGGCCGTCACCGGCGCCACGGTCTCGGGCACGGTGGCGGCGCATGCCACCCAGTTCACCTGGGCACTCGACCCTTACGACTCGAACCTGGCCTACGATTTCCCGCTCGGCGACAAGCCCATCCCGGTGATCCATTCCGAAGACCCTTCGGTGCTGTTCCGCGCACTGATGGAAGACTCGCTGCTGCCCCATTACATGTACGTACAGGCCGACGTGTATCCACTGCCGATGCTCGGCACCTGGCTCAAATCCCACTCGCCGCATACCTATAAGAAGGCGGATCTGCAGGCCACCGGCGTGAACCTGATCGAATCCTCCACCACCAGCTACCAGGAACCCTGGGCACTGTCGGTGTTCCTGGGCAACATCGCCGACCTGCAGCGGCCGGGCGAGTCGCAGGGCGCCAACAACGTGGGCTACAGCGGCTGGCTGGTCTCCGGCGGCACCCAACACCTCAAGGACAACGTGCTGATCCAAGACGACTGGTACCGGCTGGAATGGCAGGTGCGCGGCGACCTCAAGGATCCGGTGGCGAAGTTCTCCTGGGACTTCCGCGTGGGCAGCAAGTTCAACGCCAATCCCTACGTGACCGACGTGGTGTATCTCGGACTCGAGCGCGACGACCTGGACTTCCGCAAGCCTTTCCTGAGCTGGCTCGACAACTCCAGCCTGGACCTGCAGGCGGAGTTCTCCCAGCACGGCGGGCATGTGGTGCGTGAGACCCTGGTGATGGGCAAGAAGTATCCCTTCCCGGAAGCAGGCTATGCGCTGACGCTCAGCGTGGGCGTGGTCTGGGACGGCGTGGGCGAATATTCAGGCCCGCTGCGTGACAGCCCGAAGAGCCAGTACACCCTGGTGTTCCAGCCCAGCATCCAGTTCTGACGTGGGACGTCTTGTGGGCGACCGACTCCCACGTTAAGCTTTTGCCGGTTCCCTGGGGTCCTCTGCGTAGTACTGCATGCATCGCCGCATCCTCGCCGGCTTGTTCCTCGCCGTGTCCGCCGTCCCGGCGGCCTGGGCCGACGACGCGCCTGCCGATAACTCCGCTTCCGGCACGCACCCCGGTCCCACCGCTCCTGCCGGCGGCACGCAGCAAGCCAAGGCCGCCAAGAGCAGCGGCATCGAGGTGACCTGGGATAAGGACCCGTACTACTCCGACATCGACATCAACATCCCGCTCACCGACAAGCCCATCCCCACCATCAGGTCGGACAGCGAGACGGTGATCTACCGGGACCTCATCGAAGGCTCGCTGGTGCCGCGCTATATGCTGCTGGAAGCCAGCGCCTATCCGATGCCGATCCTCGGCACCTACATCAAGAGCCACTCCCCCTGGCTGTACCAGGAAGGCCAGATCAGCCACACCGGCGTGAACCTCATCGAGTCGGCCACTGCCGGCTTCCAGGAACCCTGGGCCATGTCGGCGTTCTTCGGCAACATCGCCAACCTGCAGCGCCCCGGCGAGGACCAGAAGACCAACAACCTCGGATACACGGGTTACCTCGTCAGCGTCGGCGCGCAGCACATCAAGGACAACCAGCTCATCCAGGACAAGTGGTACGAGCTGGAATGGAAGGTGAAGGGCGAGCTCAACGACAAGGACCAGAAGCTGTCCTGGAGCTTCCGCGTCGGCGGCAAGTTCAACGCCAACCCCGACATCACCGACGTCACCTACTTCGGCATCCACCGCAACAACCTGGACTTCAACCAGCCTTTCCTGAGCTGGCTCAAGAATTCAGATGTCGACATGCAGTTCTCCTTCTCCCAGCACGGCGGCCAGGTGGTGCGGGAGGAACTGATCGTCGGCAAGAAATATCCCTTCCCCAAACAGGGTTTCTCGCTGACGCTGGACATGGGTTTCGTGTGGGACAGCCCGGACGAATACTCGGGCCCGCTACGCACCGCGACCAAGAGCCAACTCACGTTGGTGCTACGGCCTTGGATAGAATTCTAAGAAGTAAATGAAGAAGGGCCCCTCGGGGCCCTTCTCGTCTCTACGCGATGGATCTGGCTTACTTCTGTTGATAGACCCAAGGGCTCATAAGAGGGAACTGCTTCCCTATCTTCGCCGCCAGGGCCGCCGCATCCCGGTATGAAGAGACCTGCCGCACCACCAGACGGTGATAGGCCACGCCGCCCTTGGTCGCCGGGATGTCGTCGCTGGGGAAGCCTGCCGCGGCCAGCTTCTTCATGAGCGCGGCGGTGTCGGCATCGCTGGTGGAGGAGACCAGCGCCACCACGTACTTGCCATCGTCGCTGAGCACGCCTGAACCTGCGACCACGTCGGTCTGGGCGGCCCAGTCAGCGACCTTATCCGGCGTCACCTCTTGGTCCATCTTCATGTCCGCGCCGCTCGTGGCCATGGTCATGAAGTGCATGGGCTTCTCCATCATCATGCCGCTGTGGCCGGGCATGTCCATGGAGACCTTGCCTTCCAGGAGCGCCACCAGCGAACCGTCGTCCGCCGAGCGGCCCCAGACGTCGGTGCCGCGCACGCCGATGGTGGCGACGCCCACCTGAATGTCCACGTGGCGGCGCTCGCTGTGGCCCACGAGGCTGGTGGTGAAGCGGAACACGCCCTTCAGTACGTGCAGCACGCCCTTGAACAGGCTGCCTTGGGCATCCTGGTCCATCTTCATGGCGGGCGTGGCGAACTCGGTGTTCTCCCCCAGCTTCACAGTGCTGTGTTCGGGGAGTTGCAGGTACACACGCCCACCCGCGGCAGTGCGTAGGGTATCGCCGTCATTCACCTGCATGCCGGGGCGCAGCGGCGTAGTGGCGCCGGCGTGCACCAGCCAAGCGGGAGATTGCACCGCCGAGACCACGCTGCCCGCGGGCGGGTTCGTCGCATCAGGAGTGGGTGCGGGGACCGGTGCGGGAGTGGCGGTGGTCGCAGGCGCAGGCTTGGCCGCCGGCGCAGGCGCGGCCTGGGCGGACAGGCTCAGGACGCCGGCGATGGCCGCGGCGAGCGCGATCTGGGTGTGCTTGGACATGGTCGGCTCCCTGGAAAATCGGTCTGAAACGGTCTCAGGCGATTATACGCAGGGCCGACATATCTGGATGCAGCACTAAGACCCCTGTGAGAGCAAGGGTCTTCGGGGGTTCGAATGCCGGACTAGACCAGCTGGGCTTCCAGGTCGTGTTCAGCGCAGGCGGTGATGCGGACCTTGGTGAACTGGCCGGGCTTGAGCTTATGGGCTTTCGCGATGCGCACCACGCCGTCGATCTCCGGCGCGTCGGCGAAGCTGCGGCCGATGGCGTTGCCCTCTTCCACCACGTCCACCAGCACCTGCAGCTCGCGGCCCACCAGGCGGCCGAGACGTCTCTGGCTCACCTCCGCCTGCACCGCCATGAATTCGGCGCGGCGCTCTTCCGCGAGCTCCTCGGGCACCCAGTCCGGCAGCGCGTTGGCATCGGCGCCTTCCACCGGTGAATAGGCGAAGCAGCCCACCCGATCCAGTTCCGCTTCACGGATGAAACCGAGCAGCTCCTGGAAGTCCGCATCGGTCTCGCCGGGGAAGCCGACGATGAAAGTGGAACGGATGGTGAGGTCCGGGCAGAGCTTGCGCCAGGCCTGGATGCGCTGCAGCGCCTTCTCCCCCGCGGCGGGACGGCGCATGGACTTGAGGATCCTGGGGCTGGCGTGCTGCAGCGGGATGTCGAGGTAAGGCAGCACCTTGCCCTCGGCCATGAGCGGGATGATCTCGTCCACGTGGGGATAGGGATACACGTAGTGCAGGCGTGCCCACACGCCGAGCTCACCCAGGGCCTCGCAGAGGTCGGTCATGTGGGTACGGCGCTGTTTGCCGTGCCACTCACCCCCGGCATAGCGCAGGTCCACGCCATAGGCGGAGGTGTCCTGGGACACCACCAGCAGTTCCTTCACGCCGTCCTTCACCAGCTTCTCGGCCTCGCGCATCACCTCCACGATGGGACGGCTGTCGAGTTTGCCGCGCAGTTTGGGGATGATGCAGAAGGCGCACTTGTGGTTGCAGCCTTCGGAGATCTTGAGGTACGCGTAGTGGCGCGGCGTGAGCTTGATGCCGCTGGCGGGGATCAGGTCCACATACGGGTTGCGCGCCGGCGGCGGCAGCTGCGCGTGCACCGCCTTCATCACGGCCTCGTAATCGTGGGGGCCGGTGATGGCCAGCACGTCGGGATGATGTTCGCGGATGAACCCCTCACGCATGCCCAGGCAGCCGGTGACGATGACCTTGCCGTTCTCGGCCAGGGCTTCGCCGATGGCGTCCAGTGACTCCTGCTGGGCCGCTTCGATGAAGCCGCAGGTGTTCACCACCACCACATCGGCCTCGCCGTAGCCGCCCACCACCTGGTAGCCCTCGATGCGCAGCTGGGTGAGGATGCGCTCGGAATCGACGAGCGCCTTCGGACAGCCGAGGCTGACGAAGCCTACGCGCGGACTGGTCTGCGCCAATGTGGTGGGATGAGCCATGGGAAGGAAAAGGCCTGAAAAGGGCCGGTATGCTACTGCCCGGCTGCCTTGGGGGCAAGGTTCGCGGATTGGATATGTCCCTGTACCAATTCATCCGCCAGGGCCGGCATCCCATAGACCTTGCGCAAGGCCAGCAGCAGGGCCTCGTCGTCCACCGCCACGGCCCGGTTCTGGTCCGAGTCGTACCAGAAGTCACCCCCCAGGGAGTGGATGTTGCCGTCGAACACCAGGCCCACCACCTTGCCTTCCCGGTCCACCACGGGGCTGCCGGAGCTGCCGCCCACGATGTCGTTGGTGGTGACGAAATCGAAATGGGTGTCGGAGGCCAGCTGCGGTTCCGCCGCCAGCCAGCGCGGCGGCAGGGCGAAAGGCGCATTGCCGGTGGCGCGGGCGTAGAGGCCGGCGAAGTCGGTGAAGGCGGGGATCTTGTCGTCTCCCTCCTCCCAGCCGCGCACCTGCCCATAGGAGAGGCGCAGCGTGAAGGTGGCGTCAGGATAGATGCCGGTGCCCTCGCGCTCGAAGCGGGCCCTCGCGATCACCTGGCTCTGGGTGCGCAGCACTGACAGCACCTGGATCTCGTATTCCTTGCGGACCGCGCGCGCTTCCTTGTCCACCGCCGCGGCCAGCCGGATCATGGGGTCGTTGGCCACCTCCATGAAGTCCTCCTGGGTCCACATGCGGTGGCGGATGTTGGCGGAATCCAGCTGCGAGCTCTCCACGGCGGTGCGCGCCACCTGCTCCGGCGAGTTGCGGCCCAGCATGCGGCGCACCACCGGATCGTCGGCGCCCAAGGCGGCGCGCAGCTTGGACAGGGACCAGCCCAGCATCAGCTCCTCGTAGTCCTGCGACACCGGCACGTCGGAGAACAGCGTGTTCTCCACCTGCGGCAGGTTGGCATCGCGGTACTCCGGCAGGCGCCGCGGGTTGCTCTTGTCGCGCTCCACCACGCCGCGCACCAGCAGGCGTGCGTAATCGAACAACCGCGACTCGAAGCCCCAGCCCTGCTCCAGCATGCGATAGCGCGTCACCAGCGTGTGGTTGCGCTGCTCGGCCGTGGCGATGGCGTCCCAGGGATCGCCGAACTCCGCCTTGCGCGCCGGGTCCGACAGCACCCAGTCACGTAGCGACTTCTCCTCTTCGGCCTTGCGCTGCAGCTGGGCCTGGTCCTGCAGCGCCTCGAGCTGTCCCTGATGCGCCTTGATCAGGTTCTCCACCGCGCCCAGGTTGGCGTAGGCCATGCGCCGCTGCTCGGGCCCCTCGTGGGCGTACTGTTCGAGGATGCCGCGCAGCTCCGAGTAGTAGATGAGTCCCGGGGTGAGGTCGTCGTCGCGCAGGGACTTGAGTTCCGCCAGGGTGCGGCCGCGCTCGGTGTTGCCGGGATTGCCGGCGGTGAACACCAGCTCTCCTTCCTTGGGCGTCTGCGCCGCGAACATCAGGTAGTCGCCCTGTACCGGCTGGCCGCGGTCGTAGGCGCGCAGCAGCGCCACGTCCAGGCTGTAGCGCGGGAAGTTGAAGTTGTCTGGGTCGCCGCCGAAGCCGGCGATGGCGTACTCCGGGGTGAACACCAGGCGCAGGTCGGTGTAGCGGCGGTACTTGTAGAGCTCGTAGCGGCCGCCGTGGTAGAGCGCCACCAGCTCGCAGTTCCAGCTGCGGGAATCGCCGCCGCTGCAAGCCTGCTCCAGCCGGCTGCTCACGTCGCGGAAGGCTTCGGTGTAGTCGTCGCCGCTCAGCCCCTTCAGGGACTTGGAGACCTCGGCGGTGACGTCCTGGCTGTCGGTGAGCTGCTCGGCGGTGAGCTGCGGACAACGCAGCTCCTGGTCGCGGGTGTAGGCGTAGAAACCGTCCTGGGTGTAGTCGTGCTTCGGCATCGAGAGCTGCGCGATGCAATCGGCGATGCAGTGCTGATTGGTGAGCACCAGGCCGTCGGCGGAGACGAAGGCGGCGGAACAACCGTCCTTGAGACGCAGCGCCGCCTTCTCGAGGTGATCCAGCCAGTCTGCGCTCGGCGTGAACTGGTACTGGGTCTGCATCTCCTTGAGGGGCAAGTCATCGAAGGTCCACATGCCCTCGTCGGCGCGCGCGCCCAGCGCCGCGGTGAGCCCGAGGCACATGAGGAAGATGCTGAGCGATACCCTGTTCATCCCCTACCCCGTGACACGCCTCTTTATATGGAGGCTTGGATGTCGGCCCTGAGTCCCGTGTCTTCTGGGACCGTCTTGGGGGAATAACGTTTCACGATCTGGCCGTCCTTGCCGATCAGGAACTTCTCGAAGTTCCACTGGATCTCGGCGCCGCCGGTGGCGGACTTGAGCCAGGCATAGAGCGGATGGGTGCCGGCACCGTTGACCTCGATCTTGGAGGTGAGCGGGAAGTCCACGCCGTAGTTCACCTGGCAGAACTGCTGGATCTGGGCTTCGCTGCCCGGCTCCTGGGCACCGAACTGGTTGCAGGGCAGGCCCATCACTACTAGCCCCTTATCCTTGAACTCCTTATAGAGCTTCTCCAGGCCTTCGTATTGCGGCGTGAGGCCGCACTCGCTGGCCACGTTCACCAGCAGCACCGGATGACCCTGGTAGTCCTTGAGGGACTTGGGCGTACCGTCGATGCTCTTCACGGAAAAGTCGTACAGCGTAGACATGTCCTTGCTCCCGGGCGCAATGCGCCCCTTTTTCCAACGATACGCGAGCCCCACCGCCACCGCCAAGAGCGCGAACAGCGCCAGCTGTGCCCCGCCGGGTATCTGTGGGAACAACATGCAGAGAAAAGCCGTTATTCCCGCGCCGATGGCCGGCGGCAGGAGCCTGGCTCTCGGGAAGAAAACGTCGGCGAGGGCCAACAGGCCGCCCAGCAGGCACCAGTCCAGAAAATCCAGGGAAGCCAGGAACAACTGGATGCGATTCATGGCGGGCGGGTCCGCTTAGGCAGATCTACGCAGCGAACGTTTCTTGAGATGCACCAGCAATAGCGAGATGGCCGCCGGCGTGATGCCGGGGATGCGCGCCGCCTGTCCCAGGGTCGCCGGGCGCACCTGGGTCAGCCTCTGCCGCACCTCGTTGGAGAGGCCCGCGACCGTGGTGAAATCGAAGTCCTCCGGCAACGCAGTCTCTTCCTGGCGCCGGGCCCGCACCACTTCCTCGCGCTGGCGCGAGATGTAACCGGCGTAGCGGGCCTGGATCTCCACCTGCTCCGCCACTTCTGGCGCGACCCCGGCATCGCCCACCACCGCCAGCGCCGTGAGCGCGGCATGGCCGGTCTGGGGTCGGCGCAACAGTTCCAGCGCATGCGTCTCCCGCGACAGCGGCGCGCCGAACAGCCCGGTGGATTCCGTCTCCGTGAGATCCGTGGGCCGCACCAGGATGGCGTCGAGCCGCGCGGTCTCCTTCTCGATGGATTCGCGCTTCCGACTGAAGGCGTTCCAGCGCGCCTCGTCCACGAGACCGAGCTTGTGGCCCTGTTCCGTCAGGCGCAGGTCGGCGTTGTCCTCGCGCAGCATCAGGCGATGCTCGGCACGGCTGGTGAACATACGATAGGGTTCCGGCGCGCCACGGGTGATGAGGTCGTCCACCAGCACACCTATATAAGCCTCATCCCGCGCCGGGCACCAGGCGGCGTCGCCCCGCCCCTGCAATGCGGCGTTGATGCCTGCCAGGAGACCCTGCGCTCCCGCTTCCTCATAGCCGGTGGTGCCGTTGATCTGGCCGGCGAAGAACAGGCCGGCGATGGCCTTCGTCTCCAGCGAGTACTTGAGGTCGCGCGGATCGAAGTAGTCGTACTCGATGGCGTAGCCGGGGCGCGTGATGTGCGCGTTCTCGAATCCCTTGATGCTGCGCACCAGCTCCTGCTGCACGTCGAAGGGCAGGCTGGTGGAGATGCCGTTGGGATAGATCTCATGGGTGTCGAGGCCTTCCGGCTCGATGAAGATCTGGTGCGATGCCTTGTCGGCGAAACGCATCACCTTGTCTTCCACCGAGGGACAGTAGCGCGGACCCACCCCCTCGATGACACCCGTGTACATGGGCGAGCGATCGAGGCCGGCCTTGATGATGGCGTGGGTGCGCTCGTTGGTGTGGGTGATGTGGCAGGCGATCTGGCGCGGGTGTTCCTCGCGCCGGCCCATGAACGAGAACACCGGGCTGGGCGCGTCGCCCCACTGCTCTGCGAGCCCGGTGTAGTCGATGCTGCGGCCGTCGATGCGCGGCGGCGTTCCGGTCTTGAGGCGCCCGACCCGGATCGGCAATTCCCGCAGCCGCTCCGCGAGACGCTGGGCCGGCGGGTCGCCGACGCGTCCGCCGGGGTGGTTCACCAGGCCTACGTGGATGCGTCCGGCGAGGAAGGTGCCGACGGTCAGCACCACCGTCGGCGCATCGAAACGCTCGCCCGCGGCCGTGA
>DASXYJ010000235.1:0-4221 GCA_036502565.1 Gammaproteobacteria bacterium | reverse complement strand
GAAGTCACGGTGACCGTGGGCGAGGGCGTGCAGGTGGACAGTCTGCAGGCCAAGCTGGAGAACCGCGATGGCATGACCGTGCCGGCGGTGGTGCTCCTGCTGGAGGATGACGGCACACCGGTGCCGGTGCTGGGCGTGCATGACGACAAGCCCGCGACGGGCCAGAGCCACATCTGGGCTTACGATATCGGCTGCGGGGACTTGGACGAGGGAGCGGTACGCATCGCCGGGGTCACCATGGGCGGCACCACCTATCCGTCGCTCACCCTGAAACTGCGATACAGCGACGCGACCAAGAAAAAATGATCGGCGGCAGACCGCGCCTATCTGGGGGCAACATGCGGAGATCAATATTGGCGATTTCGCTCCTCTCGCTTTGGGGAGCTATCGCCACGGTCGGCCCGCAAGCGGCTCTGGCCGCCAAGCCAATCGAGTGCCATATAGGTCCTGTCAGCGAGGTCTATGGGGGCACCCCCTGGTCCGCCTACAGCTGCGGCGACGACACATCCATGTTGTTCGTCGCAGACAACGGTAGCCCCGCCGCGCCGTTCTATTTCGTCATCTACCTCAAGGACGGAAAGTATCAATACGATGGCGACGGCACCGGCAGCAAGAAGGCGACCGACGCGGCCTATCTTGACCTGATCCGGCTGTCTCCGGCTGATGTAGCCACGCTCGTCGCCGAGACCAAGAGTGCCTACGCGCAGAAGGCCAACACAGCTGCATCCGTCGCGCCGCCGGGAAATACCCTTCCTTTCTCTAAAGCACAGAACCTGGATGGTGCGAGATTCGTCTGGTATGCATTCGATAGATCGGGTTTGGGGTATGACTATGTCTCCGCCGATGCGCTTCCCGGGTCCCTCCAGTTCCGTGAGGAGACGACACCCAGGAATGGCGATGTCGCCTGGTGGCCGGGCTACGTCGCCATCGTGTCCATGAAGACCGGCGAGCCGATGAAGTTCATCACCGCGGAAGCTGTTCGCGGTGGCGCGGTCATGGAGGCGATATATGGGAAGCCGCGCTTCTACACCCCCATGGAGCTCGGGCCATGCAACGATTCCCAACCCATCACAGCGGGCAATCTGATCGGCAACTGGGTCCGCGGGGATGGCGCCGCCAACATCAACATTCAATTTAAATCTGACGGGACATTCTCCGGCTGGGTAGCCGTGGGCAGCAACGTCACCTGGCGCTATGCGGGGACCTGGAGACTGGATGGGCACACGCTCTCGCAGACATACACCTCCAGCTCGGTCGCTCAGGTGCCGATCGGGACTACGACAGACGGTGAGATCCTGTTGATCGGCTGTCGGATCTTTGCGTTCCGTGGCTCGGATGGTAAGACCCTGCGTTACAAGTCAGCAGGCGATTGAGCGTCCGGCCGCGAAAGGAAGTGGGGTCAAATCTTGATTTAATACCTGTTGGTTATTTCATGGCGGGCGCAGGAGAGGGGTTGAGGGATGAGTGGATTTAATTGGGGACAGACTTTGGTCCTGACGGAACGCCCGTTAGTGCGTCCGACGGATGAAGCGGTCGCGGCTTTCGTGAAGATCCACGCTCCGGCTTCGCTCCGGGTCTCCACCGCCCTCGCTCCTGGCGGCCCCGACCGCTGGTGTGCTTGCCTCCGGCGGGGCAGGCCTTCACCTTGACCATCGGACCCGTCGCGCCTCCAGCGCCGTGAGTAGGAATCGGGGCAGACCGCTATTCTCTATAGGGAAAGGGACATGAGATATCTACTGGTTTTGATGGTTTGCCTGGCTTCCTGTGCGGCCCAAGCCGCCACGGGCGCACCCGAGCACAAGCAGCCAAGCCTCTCTGAGCTGACCGCCCGGGCCTCGAAAGGGGACGCCGCGGCCGAAGCGGCCTTGGGTGAGCGCTATCAATCGGGTGACGGTGTGGATCAGTCCTTCGATCGGGCCGCCGAGTTCTATCGCAAGGCAGCCGAGCAGGGTAACCGGGAGGGTGAATTCGACCTCGCCAAGCTTTATCACTATGGACTGGGCGTGCCCCAGGACATGGCGCTGGCTGTCCAGTGGTACGAGAAGGCGGCGTCCCAAGGCAGCTTCGAGGCGGCCAACGCCGTCGGACGCCTGTATCTCGTCGGCAACGAGGTCCCCAAGGACCTGTCGAAGGCTGTCCATTGGTATCGCCTCGCCGCCGAGAAAGGCGACAGCTACGCCGCGCTCACCCTAGGCGGCTTCTATTTCAAGGGAGAAGGCGTCGCCCAGGATTATGCGGAAGCTGTGCGTTGGTACAGGCGTGCCGCCGAGCGGGGTAGCGCGTTGGGCGAGTTGGCGCTCGGCTCCATGTATTTGGCGGGGAAGGGCGTGCCGAAGGATCGCAAGATCGCCCTGCGCTGGTACACGAAGGCGGCGAAGCAAGGCGATTCCAGTTCGCAAGTGGAGTTGGGGAAGGTGTATCTCTTCGCGCCGGGCAGCCCACCGGATTATCCAGCTGCGCTGCTCTGGCTCAGGAAGGCTGCCGGTCTGGGGAATACCAATGCGGATGAGATCCTTGGCTGGATGTATGGCGAGGGCAAGGGCGTTGCGAAGGACCAGGCGCAGGCCGCTGCGTGGTACCAGAAGGCCGCGGACGGCGGCGATCCGCAGGCCGACTATGTCCTTTCTGATCTGTACTACCACGGCAGGGGCGTACCACTCGACAAGGCCAAGTCCATGACGCTGCTCCAGAGCGCGGCGTCGGCGGGCGATGCGGACGCCGAGTACATGCTCTCCGGCTTCTACTCCCAGGGCCAGGATCTGCCGAAGGATGATGTAGCCTCGCGTGCTTGGTTAGCCAAGGCGGCCGCGCAGGGCCATCCCCTCGCCGTATGCGATCAGGCCAACGAGACCCTGTCACACCTGCCTTCGGAAGCCTCGCGGGCTGCCGCGATCGCGGCGCTGGAGACGAATGCCGGCAAGGGAGTGGACGCGTGCATCAACGACCTGGCCTGGTACCGCGCGTCCACGCCCGGGACGAGCGCGGCGGACCTCGCCGGGGCGGACGGCATGATGCAGAAGGTGTTGCAGGCCATGCCGGCGAACCCGGCGCTGCTGGATACCATGGCCGCGGTGCAGGCCGCCGAAGGCCATTACGATGTCGCCGGAACCGATGAGGAGAAGGCCATCGCCGCTATCCCGTCTGGGCCCGACGCGCAGAAGATAGTCGATGATTTCAAGACGCGCCTGGCGCTCTACCAGTCAGGTAAGCCTTACGTCGCTCCGCCACCTGCCGCCACCGATGCCAAGGCGGTGCCCGCGGGTGGATGATGGAGGTTCGCATCGCGGCCAGCGGTGTCGGCCTGCGGACGACTCTCGGTGGCAGCATTTTGCCCAAACTCCCTATTGGTGCGATTATGTTTCTCAGGGTCGGGAGAACCCGATTCAACTGAAGGGGGGTACATATGGGTAGTGTAAGAAAGGGCATCTCGTTTGCCCGGGGTGTAGCGACTTGCCTGCTCGCCGTGTCCCTGAGCGGCTGTCTCTTCGGCAGCATCGATACCCACGACTCCCACGTGGACGGCGAGTTCACCGTCCCGCGGAGCGTCAATCCGCCCGTGGATACACCGGACGTGCTCAAACCCTATCTCCCGCGCTTCGCCCAGATGCTGGAGGTGCGCGGGATGCGCCTTGAGAAGACCGCCGATCCCCGGGCTTTCCAGCTGCGCCTCACTTACGACGCCAACCTCACGCAAGTGCGGGTCATCGCCGAGCTGCTGCAGAACTCGACAGTGGTGATGCACGCCGAGGCGGTCACCCGCGAACCGGAGAACTTCTCGGACAAATCCGATCTCATCGATGATCTGGTGGACAAGACAGCGGACAAGTTCGACGAACAGCTCGGCAGGTTCGGCTCCCAGGTCACGCTCACGGATCCGCCGGCGCAGCATTGATCGGGGCAAAAAAAGGGTAGTTGCACCGTGGTTGGACCGCCGATGCAACTACCCATCCAAGCGTCGGTTTTAGACCGCTCTCTTTAGCGGGTAGCTGCACCGCCGTCTTCTAGGTTCGGCGGCGCAACTACCCATCCAACCGCTTCCTTACACTGCTCTCTTCAGCTCGTCGACGAACTTCACCGACTCGCGCCGCTGACAAGACCGCAGATTTTGAGCTTGATGCTAGGCGCGGTGAAACCCGAGCAGCGCAGTTGACTCTGGTGTCAATGAGCAGCGGAGGGTGAGCCAGCAACAACGCACCAAGCCAAAGGATGCGGTCTTGGGAG
>DASXYJ010000234.1:0-4040 GCA_036502565.1 Gammaproteobacteria bacterium | reverse complement strand
CATGTTGAGGTCGAAGCCATTGTCGATGATGGCGATGGGAAGATCGGTGCTGGTGGCTGGGCCCGACAGTCCTACAGTGCAGTGTCCGCCACTGGGTCCACACAGCAGCGCCCAGGCTGCGGTCAGGCCGATGTCAGCATGCGAGCGCGCGTTCTCGATGTACCACTCCCCACTCACCGAGGCGAAGGCTGCGGGGTCGTCGGGATGGATGCAGGCAGGTGGGGCGAAGGCGCCGTAATCCAGGTGGGTGCACAGGGCAAGATTGGTGTTGATGAGGGCCGTGGGATAACGGTAGTAGTCCGGCTCTGCGTACTCCACCGCCCCGGTGCCCATCAGCTGTCGGGCTGCCTGCATCACGTCGGCCGAGGCCGGGAGCTTCAGGAGGGTCACCCGTTGCATGCCGGCCAGCTCACGTTCGTCGCCGGCGGAGAGCAGATGCAGGGCCGCTAGGTGCTGCTCGGGGGAAAGGCCTTCCTTGTATTTGACGATGAGCCGGCCGGGTACATACAGGGGACGCTGCGTCGCCTTGGACACGGCGGCGGCGTCGGCGGGTTGCCAGGCAGACGCCAAGACCAGGACAGCTGCCAGGGCGAGGCAAGAGGGGCTTCTGAGCATGATACGGCCTTGAAGGTATGGGGTAGGGATGATGACCGCTCGGAGGCGATTTCCTGGCGGCTAGCATAACCGGCCGGGCCCGGAACGCAATCCGACCTATCAGGGTGGCCTGGCCGCACGGGGGGATGCTAGAATTGCGCCCGCAAGTTTCGGGGCGGTAGCTCAGCTGGGAGAGCGTCGCGTTCGCAATGCGAAGGTCGGGAGTTCGATCCTCCTCCGCTCCACCAAACTTCCCTCCACATCCATCGCGGCGCCGAGCCATTAGGTCGGCGGCATCTCCAGCGCGTTGGATCATGCCCGGCTTGGCGACGAGCAGCCTCTCGGTCCACCCAGCGTGGATCTCCTGTCGGTCGTGAGCGACTGTCTCCCGATGTTTCCTCTGTCGGGCCTTCGGGTCGGCGCAAGCGCCCCCGCGCCAGGTCGGGAAAGTAATGTAGACAGTCCATGGAGGCCAGGCGCGGCAGCGTGTCCGCCGCGCCCATTGTCTCGCAATCAGGAGATCAGGAAGTCCTCGAGGCTCGCATACATCAGTATGCCCGTCGTGTCAGGGCGAAGCGGCGAGGCGCTTGCATGGACGTGGTGCCCCGGGGCGGAGTCGAACCGCCGACCTTGCGCTTAGGAGGCACACGCTCTATCCAACTGAGCTACCGGGGCGTCGTAGTCATCTTAACGTATGGGGCTTGATCCATCCCTGGCGCCTCCCAGCCCCGCTCCGTGCGGGGCGCTTACCGGGAGGCCTCGCGGCCATCTTAACTATGCAGCTCCAGCGCCTCCAGCAGCGGCGCCAGGTCGGCGCCGTACTTCTGGTGGCGGTTCACTGAGGTCTTGTACAGGGGCTTGCGCACCTGCGCCGCGCTGGCGGTGGTGACGCTGCGTTTAACTTCGTGGAACTCCAGGCAGCCTGGTTCGAATTCAAGCCCGCAGAAGCTCAGCACCCGCCGCAGGTTGGTCTCGGGGTCCGCCACCACGCTCTCGTATCCCACGTCCAGGATGCGGCCGGGGGGCAGGACCGCGTGCCAATGGTCCATGAGCCGCTGATAGAGCCGGTAGTGCCGGCCCAGCTCGCGCAGGTCGTAGGAATACAGCACGTCGGAACTGAACAGGCGCTGGAAGCAGCTCAGGCACGTGTCCACCGGATCGCGCCGGCAATGGATGATGCGCGCCTCCGGGAACATGAGGTGGATCAGGCCGATGAACAGGAAGTTGCCCGGCAACTTGTCAGTGAAGTGGGGCCGGCGTGACTGCAGTTTGGCCGTCTCGCGGATGTATGCCGCGGCAGCCTCGAGGATGTCGGCCTTCACCTGCGCGTCGGTCCCCGGCGAGGCTTCGCCGCGCGAGCCCCAGGTCTCGCCGAGCCTGCGCGCGAGCCCCGGCATGATGGTCAGTTCACCGCCGGCCTCGACCTTGGAGTGGCCGGCCAGCATCTGCTCGGTCAGCGTGGTGCCGGAGCGCGGCATGCCGACGATGAAGATGGGCGCCAGCTTGGAGTCGCTGATGCCGCGGAAACGCTCGAAGAAGTCGCGGCTGAACAGCGCGATGACGCGCTCGGTACGCTCTTCGTCGTTGCGGATGTCGTAGTCCAGCGTGGCGCGCTTCAGTGCATTGCCGCGCGCAAAGCGGGGGAAGGCGCGGGCGGCATCGCCGGCGGAATCGTAGACCCGTCCCAGCGCGAAATTGGCGTCGATGCGCTCGTCCAAGGCGGCGCCTTCGAGATCGGCGAGCGTCTCGAGCTGCGGGATGACGGGATCGTCCAGCTTCAGGCCGTCCAGGGACGCGAGCTGGTAGTACCCGGCCATCCCAGGCTCTATCTTGAGCGCGTTCTGGGTGGCGGTCAGCGCAGCGTCCACCTTCCCCAGCATGGTGAGCGCCACGCCGGCATTGAAATGCGCCGGCGCATAGTTAGGGTTGCGCTGCAGCGCCATGTCGTAGAAGGCCAGCGCGTCGCGTTGCCGGCCGGCTTGCAGCAGCAGGTTGCCGAGAGTGACGCAGGGATAGGGATCGCGGGGATGACGCACGATCGCGCCGCGCATCACTTCGATGGCGGGGTCCAGCTTGCCGCGGGAGGCCAACAGCAGGGCGAAGGCGATGACGTGATCCACCGTCGCCGGATCCAGCAAGGTTGCACGCCGGTAGGATTCTTCGGAATGGTCGAGGTTGCCGACGGTCCGGGCAAGGCGGCCCGTAGTGCTCCAGATCATCGCCTGATCATGGGGCGTCTGGGCGGCCCGCAGCGCGCGACCTAGCAGGTTCTCGGACTCGAGGAAGCGCTGTTCCTGGAGCGCCATGGCGCCGGCCAGATGCAGGACACGGGGGTCGTGCGGCTGTTCGGCCAGCAGCTGCGCGGAGCTCAGCGCAGCTTCCGCGTATTTTCCGGCGTCGAAGTCCGCCAGCGCCTGGTCCAGCAACGTCGGCTGCGCGACCGCTTCCGCCGTCACTTGGAGCCTGCCTGAGACCTGCGCATGGCCTGGTTCTGTTCCACCAGCTTGCGCACCTCCAGCGCCAGCTGCGGCAGGATGCGGAACGCCGGCTCCAGGTTGGGATTGATGCGCACCCCGGTATTGGGCGCCAACGACAACAGGGCCCAGGGCGCATCCACTTCCACGGCATAGCGGAACTCGCCCATCGCCGGCATCACCTGTTCGGCCTTGGCGCGATCCGTGAATAGCGCCAGCATGGCCTGCTGCTTGTCATCGCCATCGCTGACGTAGAGCAGGCGTGTCTCGGTGTTGGGCAGGGAACGGCCATCCCAGGGCTTGTCCAAGAGCACGAATACCCGGGACCGCAACAGGTGCTGCAGCACGGCCTGGCGGCCTTCCGTGGAGTCTTCGAAACGTTCGAGGGCCTCGACCAGCGTGGCCGGCGTCTGGGTCTTGTCTGTCATAGGAGTGTTTTTCGGTACGAAGGGTTATGCAGCGGGCATTATAGCAAGGGCGGCGCGGCCAGCGCTTCCTGCAAGGGGCCGAGGTGCGCAGCGTAACGCTGCCAGCGTCCGATCGCGGAGCGGTAGATGGGTTGACGTACCTGGTAGACGCTGGCGGTGCTCACCGCGCGGGCGTTGTCCTGGAACTCCAGGCAGGCCGGATCCCAGGTGAGCCCGCAAGCATCGAGTAGGCGGCGGACCTGGCCTTCGAGGTCGACCACCAACTCCTCGTAGCGGATCTCGTGGATGGTGCCGGGCGGCAATATGCCGTTCCACCACTGCATGGCCTGCAGATAGAGCCGGTAATACTCGCCCAGTTCCTTCAAGTCGTTGGTAAACCTGTGGCCGTCCCGGAAACAAGTGGTGAAGCAGGACACGCAGGTGTCCAGCGCATCGCGGCGGCAATGGATGATGCGGGCGTTGGGGAACAGGGCGTGTATCAGCCCCAGGTACATGAAGTTGGAGGGCATCTTGTCGGTGACATGGCGCATGCCGGGGGCCAGGA